>JBAYOJ010000271.1:0-4073 GCA_041678385.1 Burkholderiaceae bacterium
AGTGTAGCTCCGCGAGATCTGCTGGGCATGCTCGCCGCTTCTAGCGTAATTGCACGGGCGCTACCCCACTCGATCGCGGCTTTTAATTGTGTACTGCCAGCCTCGCGGATCAGCCAGTCAATAATTTCATCTTTACGTTGGTCGAAGATAGCCACTACACGGTGCATCAATGCGGCGCGTTCGCTCGGTGGCGTATTTGCCCATTCAACTTGCGCCTCAGCGGCCTTGCGGTAAGCGGCATCCAGATCAGCGGAAGTGGCCGAGCGAATGGTGGCCAGTGTTTCACCGGAGTAGGGGTTGGTGACAGAGCGGGACGCTTCGCCGCTGCCTTCACGCCATTCTCCAGCCAGTAGTTGTAGGTGAAAATCTTGGTAACGATCAACCATGGCCTCTTCCTTGTTTTGAAATTACCCTGCGTCGGTTCGAATCCTGCCAGCCGTGCCATATATAGGGCCTTCCACACGGAAGGCCCTGCCCCTTTTGTGCTACGGTCTCGTTGCACTCGATAGGATACAGCGCTAACTTATAACTCCATCTTACGATTTATCAATCAGACTATACGGATACTGTCCATCCGGTTGCGGTATTCAGATCAGGCGGGCTCTATCCGGCCGAATCTGTCACTGTTGAAGTCATTAAAGGCTGCCATGATCTCGGCCTTGCTGTTCATGACAAACGGGCCATGCCCCACGATGGGTTCATTGATCGGCTGGCCGCTCATGAATAGCAGCATCGCGTCGTTATTGGCCTCAAGTTCGATACCGCTGTCTTGCCGCTCGAAATGTACAAGCTGGTTTTCGCGTGCGATTTCGGTGCCGTTGACCATTACCGTGCCTCGCAGCACCAGCAGCGCCGCCGTGTGACCCGGGGTCGTGTCAAACCGGGCAACGCCATCCTGATTCAGCCGTATATCCCAGACATTCATTGGCGTGAAGGTCTGGGCCGGGCCCCGGCGGCCGTCGAATTCACCGGCAATAACCCGCAGCTGCCCGGCGCCCTCCGCCAAATCAACCTTGGGGATATTTTCATCCAGCAAGGTCTGATAGCCTGGGTTGCTCATCTTGTCTTTGGCCGGCAGGTTAACCCATAGCTGCACCATTTCAAGTGTTCCGCCACGCTGGGTAAATGCCTGGGAATGGAATTCCTCGTGCAGAATACCGCAGGCGGCGGTCATCCACTGCACGTCGCCAGGCCCGATCAAGCCACCCGCACCAGTCGAATCCCGATGCTCGACTTCACCCTGATAGACGATCGTGACGGTCTCAAAGCCCCGATGTGGATGCTGACCCACACCACGCGGCTGCTCAGCAGGCTCAAACTGGGCAGGCCCTGCGTAATCCAGCAACAAGAACGGGCTCAGATGTGCACCATGGCTGTTATAGCTGAACATCGAACGCACCGGAAAACCATCGCCGACCCAGTGCGGGCGCGGTGCGCTGTAGATACCAAGTACTTTCTTCATGGCTATTCTCCATTTGTGCCGGGATCACATTCCTCGCGCATGAATTAAGCATAAAGATTGAGCCAAAAACTTAATAGTAGGTAGAATTAGCACTCACTGTCCTATAAATAGAACGACTAAGCATGCAAGACCTTAATGATCTTTATTACTACGTCCAGGTCGTGGATCACGGTGGCTTTGCGCCGGCAGGCCGGGCTATTGGCGTACCTAAGTCCAAGCTGAGCCGGCGTATTGCGCTGCTTGAAGAACGTCTGGGCATCCGGCTGATCCAGCGTTCGACGCGGCGCTTCGTGGTGACGGACATCGGCCAGACCTATTACACGCATTGCAAGGCCATGCTGGTCGAGGCGGAAGCTGCCGAGGAAGCCATTGCTCTGATGCATGCCCAGCCGCGCGGTATTGTGCGCGTAACATGCCCGGTCGCATTATTGAACGCCCGGGTAGGCGATATGATCGGGGCGTTCATGATGGAATGCCCATTAGTGGAAATTCATCTGGAAGAAACGAACCGACGCGTCGACGTCGTGGCAGAAGGCGTCGATGTCGCAATTCGCGTGATTGCCCCACCACTCGAAGACAGCGATCTTGTAATCCGTGTATTGGCCAATCGCCGTCAATGCCTGGTCGCCTCGCCATTGCTGCTGGAACAACTGGGCGCACCCCGTTTTCCCGCCGATCTCGCCGGCATGCCGAGCATGGTTCTCGGTTTGCCGCAGCACGACCATGTCTGGGATCTGATTGGCCCCAATGGTGCGCACGCCACCATTCATCATCAGCCACGCCTGGTCACGCGCGGGATGATCGCATTACGAGCCGCGGCAGTGGCGGGCGTCGGCATTGTGCAATTGCCAATGATGATGATGAGCGAACAGCTGGCCCATGGTGAACTGATTCAGGTAATTCCAGGCTGGGCACCACGCCAGGAAATCATCCATGCAGTGTTCGCCTCGCGTCGCGGTATGCTGCCCGCCGTACGGGCCCTGGTGGATTTCCTGGCTGCACGCTTTGCGGGGCTTGATGAAGATTGAAGCGAGCCCCGGAGCGCTGTGCGCTGTTATCGCATCTTTGTGGCGTTGCTAACCTGGTTTCCGCGCCAGCATGGTTGCGAACTGCAATTGCGCACCATTGTGCATGGTACCCAGATCTTCGTTGTACTTGATGAGTTCCCACCCCTGGTAAATGTCGCGCAGTTGCCCTGCTGCAAGGGTAAAAGGAAAAGGCAGACGACATGGATATTCTTCGGTACTCATGGCGCAAACAATCAGGTTATAGCCATCAGGCAGAGTGTGATCCTGCATGTCGGAAATAACCGCAGCAATACGAGCCGGGTCCAGAAACATCAAGGTTACGGTGCACGATATAAATCCATAATCGGAACCGACGCTGGCTGTATTTATATCGTACACCTGCGCATCGATATTGCTTATTCCTTCGGCGTTCACAATTTGCCGCAGCATATCGATAGCACCAGCGTTATTGTCGACCGCGGTCACATTAAAGCCATGCTGGCTCTTGTACACGGCATTGCGCCCATTGGAACACCCCATATCCAGCGCGTTACACGGCGGGATGATCCTGCATGCCTCTACCACTTCGCTGTGCGCCGGGTTCAAACCGTAGCGGCTATTGATGTCGTCTGTCATCGCATCCACTTTACATTCCTAATCTGATTTCCTGGTGACCCTCTGATTCAGTCCTGCGGTGGGCGGAAGCACGCGACCTGATGACTTGATCAGAGCATCCCCAGGGTACTACCCGCCAGGCGGCGAAGTATGGATGTCCCTTCTGGCAAAGTTCTTAAGCGTAATCACGGGTGGGCGCAACTATCGGCCACGACGGCCCGACCAACGACAGCAAGGTTTGCATCCTGCTGGGTGACGGCATCGGCGTCGTTCACTCACTGAACACACAGCCGTGCTTGTCCACCCGGGTTAGCGCCGAGTGGCAAACTTTGCAACTTGCGGTATGTTCCTCCGTTCCATTCTCGGGGGAACATCTTGAAAACACCTTATATAAAAGCGGCCATTGTGCTGGCATTCGCCCTGACGGGCAACGTCCATGCTCAGAATGTGCAGCCGGGTCTGTGGGAAATAAAGCACGATATGCGTATGCCGGGGCAGCCTGACATCACTACCCAGATGGCTCAATTACGTGAGCAACTGAAAGCGCTACCGCCCGAAGCACGCAAAATGATGGAACAGCAAATGGGCAGCATGGGCATTGGCCTGGGCGGAGACGCCTCGCTGCGGATCTGCCTCACACCCGAAGATATCAAGGACGACGTCATCCGTGAGGGGCACACTGAAGGCGACTGCACCTTCACCAAGGTCAGTCGCAGCGGCAACACATGGCGCGGGGAGATGGTATGCACCGAACCCGCAGGCCAAGGGGATTTCACCACCACCCTGCACAGTCCTACTCATTACACCACCGAGGCAACCATTACCAGCGCCGAACACGGCCGCGTCGAGATGAAGACGGACGCGCGGCGTATTTCAGCGGATTGCGGCGCCTTGGCGAGAAAACGCCCCTGAAGCCCGTAAACCGATTCGCAACGCGGCATAGGGTCGATATTCGGGCGATTTGTTCATCAAATTTCGATTCAGGACCC
>JBAYOJ010000272.1:0-4069 GCA_041678385.1 Burkholderiaceae bacterium
CACCGGAACGCAACGGATTTAACAAGGAACAGTCATGGCCCGTATTGCTGGCATCAACATTCCGCCGCACCAACACGCCGAAATCGGACTTACCGCGATCTTTGGTATCGGCCGCACCAGCGCCCGCAAGATCTGCGAAGCCGCCGGCATCGAGTATTCCAAGAAGGTCAAGGATCTGACCGACGGCGAACTCGAGCGCATTCGCGATCAGGTCGGCAACTTCACGGTCGAAGGCGACCTGCGTCGTGAAGTGCAACTGTCGGTCAAGCGTCTGATCGACCTGGGAACCTACCGTGGCATGCGCCACCGTCGCGGTCTGCCCGTGCGTGGGCAGCGTACCCGCACCAACGCCCGTACCCGCAAGGGGCCGCGTCGCGCTGCTGCTTCCCTGAAGAAATAATCGAGGACTAGAAGATGGCGAAAGCATCCACTGGCGGCGCCTCGCGCGTACGCAAAAAAGTCAAAAAGAGCGTTTCCGACGGCATTGCGCACGTCCACGCCTCTTTCAACAACACTATCATCACCATTACCGACCGCCAGGGCAACACCCTGTCGTGGGCGACAGCTGGTGGCGCAGGCTTCAAGGGCTCGCGCAAATCCACGCCGTTTGCGGCACAGGTGGCTGCCGAGCAGGCTGGCCGCCAGGCTATGGAATTCGGCATCAAGACGCTCGACGTGCGTGTCAAGGGCCCCGGCCCCGGCCGCGAATCGTCGATCCGCTCTCTGAACGCGCTGGGCATCAAGATCACCAGCATCTCTGACGTGACGCCGGTGCCGCATAACGGCTGCCGTCCGCCCAAGCGTCGTCGCATTTAAGGGGAAGCATCTTGGCACGTTATATTGGACCTAAGTGCAAGCTCTCGCGTCGCGAGGGTACTGATCTCTTTCTGAAGAGCGCCCGCCGCTCGCTTGATTCGAAGTGCAAATTCGAATCCAAGCCTGGCCAGCACGGCCGCACCTCCGGCGCGCGTACTTCCGATTTCGGCTTGCAGCTGCGTGAAAAGCAAAAGCTCAAGCGCATGTACGGTGTACTGGAAAAGCAGTTCCGCAAATACTTCACCGAAGCTGACCGCCGCCGCGGCAACACCGGTGAAACGCTGATCCAGCTGCTCGAGTCGCGTCTGGACAACGTCGTTTACCGCATGGGCTTCGGTTCCACGCGCGCTGAAGCGCGTCAGCTGGTGAATCACCGCGCCATCGAAGTGAACGGCCGTACTGCCGACATCGCTTCCATGCTGCTGAAAGCCGGTGATGTCATCTCTGTGCGTGAAAAGGCCAAGGGCCAGCTGCGCATCAAGGAATCGCTTGATCTGGCAACCGGCCAGGGTCTGCCGCAGTGGGTCGAAGTCGACACCAGCAAGCTGACCGGTACCTTCAAGCAGGTGCCTGATCGTGCTGACGTCGCACGCGACGTCAACGAATCGATGGTTGTCGAACTTTATTCGCGTTGATTTTCAATTAGCGAATTCAGCCCACCGTTACCCTTCATGGGTCGGTGGGTTTTGCCGAACATCAGCCTTATCGGTGTAACGAGCCGAGGGTATTGATAAAGGAATATACATGTCTCAGGGTTTTTTGAAGCCACGCTCCATCGAAGTCGAACCGGTGGGTAAGAATCACGCCAAGGTCGTGATGGAACCCTTCGAACGCGGCTATGGCCATACGTTGGGTAATGCCTTGCGTCGCATTCTGCTGTCTTCCATGACGGGTTATGCCCCGACTGAAGTCCAGATCACTGGTGTGGTGCACGAATACTCAACATTGCCTGGTGTGCGGGAAGACGTGGTTGACGTGCTGCTGAATCTCAAGGGCGTGGTCTTCAAGCTGCACAATCGTGAAGAAGTCACCTTGACGCTTCGTCGTCAGGGCACTGGCGTGGTCACTGCCGCTGATATCGATCTTCCGCATGATGTTGAGATCGTCAATCCTGATCATGTCATCGCCACGCTGACCGAAGCCGGCAAGCTCGAAATGCAGATCAAGGTAGAGCAGGGCCGTGGTTATGTGCCTGGTAACGTACGCGCCTTGTCCGACGACCGCGCTCACACGATAGGCCGCATTGTTCTGGATGCTTCCTACAGCCCGGTGCGTCGCGTCAGCTATGCCGTGGAAAGCGCGCGTGTTGAACAGCGCACTGACCTCGACAAACTGATCCTCGACATCGAAACCGACGGCGTGATCTCCCCTGAAGAATCGGTTCGCCAGGCCGCCCGTATCCTGATGGACCAGCTGTCGGTGTTCGCCGCGCTGGAAGGTGCTGACGAAACCTACGAAACTCCCAGTGGTATCAAGCCGCAGATCGACCCTGTTCTGCTGCGCCCCGTCGACGATCTCGAACTCACCGTGCGTTCCGCCAACTGCCTCAAGGCCGAGAATATCTACTACATTGGTGATCTCATCCAGCGCACCGAGAACGAACTGCTCAAGACCCCGAACCTGGGCCGTAAATCGCTCAACGAAATCAAGGAAGTCCTCGCCGCGCGTGGCCTCACCCTGGGCATGAAGCTGGAAAACTGGCCCCCCCTAGGCCTCGAACGCCCCTAAAAAAAATGGGGTCAGACCACGTTTTCTTTAAGTAAGGGAATAAGAGGTCAGACGAGAAAACGTAGAAAACGTGGTCTGACCCCATTTTTATTTGAGTGGGAAAAGAGAAAACGTGGTCTGACCCCTATTTTTTTTCTGATATAATTTCACGCTTTTTTCATTTCATCGGCCCGCAGCGTTGCTGATAGAAGAGCCGGTTAATTGGCGGGAAACCGTCGTAATAAGATTCAAAGGAAATCATCATGCGTCATCGCAGCGGCTTACGTAAGCTCAATCGCACCAGCAGCCATCGTCTGGCTATGTTCCGCAATATGGCAGTGTCCCTCATCACGCACGAAGCCATCAAGACCACCTTGCCCAAGGCCAAGGAACTTCGTCGGGTCATCGAGCCGTTGATCACGCTCGGCAAGGAACCCACGCTGGCTAACCGTCGCCTGGCATTCGCCCGCCTGCGCGATCGTGACGCAGTCACCAAGCTGTTCAATGAAATCGGCCCGCGCTATCAGGCTCGTAACGGCGGCTACACGCGCGTGCTGAAGATGGGCTTCCGTCAGGGTGATAACGCCCCCATGGCATTCATGGAACTGGTTGATCGCCCCGAAGTGCACGAAGAAGCCGCAGAATAAGCGTTTCTGCCCGCTTCCGGTCGCCGGGCATCACCCCGTCGGCCCCTCAAGAAAGCCTGCCTGGGAAACCTCGCAGGCTTTTCTTCTATGGCCCGCCCATACAGATACCGCTACGCACAGACGTCAAGTCTTTTAATACGAAAGTATCTTTCTGTGTGACCCAGCGCAAAGGGCCATTCCGCAGGACGGTCTAAAATGCCAGGCAAGACAGACACTTGCAGGCCCTTACATGACCAGCACCTTCCTTCCCCAAGCCATTGGTGACCACGCCGACGAAGTCGTCGTTGCCCTCAGCAACGCTCCCGATATGCAGCTTGCCAAGCGCATTGCTCACATGCTGGTCGAAGAGTACCTGGCGGCCTGCGTGAACCTTGGGACGCCTTGCCTGTCCATGTATATGTGGGAAGGCAAGCTTGAAGGCGCCGAAGAAGTTCCTATGGTCATCAAGACGACTCGCGGGCAGTTGCCGGCATTGACTGAACGGCTCAAGCAATTACATCCCTACGACGTACCCGAGCTCCTTGTCCTGCCCGTGCTCGGCGGGTTGCAAAGTTATATGGAATGGGTTCGCGCTCAGGCGCGGCAGCAGCAATGACTGATTGGCCAACTTCTCCCGGGGCACGTTCCCGTTCGCGATTTTTCTTTGCTTTGCTGTGCCTGTTGCTGGTGTTTGGCGCAATGCTGCGTCCCGCCGGCGCCCAGGATGATTTCCTCGATCCCGAAGACGCCTTCCGGTTTTCTGCCGCCATGTCGGCGCCGGCTACATTGGACGTGCATTTCGCCGTTGCGCCCGAATACTACATGTATCGCGAGCGTTTCGAGTTGGAAGCGCCGGAAGGGGTGGTGGCAGATACGGCTTATCCCCCGGGCCTGGTCAAGTACGACCCCACCTTTGAAAA
>JBAYOJ010000273.1:0-3995 GCA_041678385.1 Burkholderiaceae bacterium
TGACGCCATTCTGGCGTCGACAGATCAGAACTTTGGCCAGCCTGAAACTTACGACTTCATCGAGTCCGATCATCGCACCGCTGTTGTGTCCTGGGCTAGAGACCGTTTTGGCGACCAGATCGCGCCCAATGGCAAGCCTGCCTGGCAGAACTTTGCCCGTTGGTTCGGCGATAGCAAAGTTGTTGACGAGAACGGTGAGCCGTTGGTGGTTTATCACGGCACCAAGGGAGACTTCGCCGAGTTCCAGCTTGGCAGGGCGGATCGTCGCGACGGCGGGTGGTTCGGAGACGGCTTCTATCTGACCGCCAGCCAGGATCTGGCCAGCTCCTATGCGATGCGCGAGCGGGATCACTCGCTGACGGATCGCCCAGCTAACGTCATGCCGGTTTATGTGCGGATGTCTAATCCGTACCGGATCAATCTTGCCGAACTGAGCTACGACGAGGGGAGCAACTTCACCAAGAAGTATGGCGGTAACGAGGGCTTCCGGAAGTGGCTTGCCGACAATGGTTATGACGGGGTGATCGGGTATCGAGATCCGGAGATTGCCGGTCAGGGCGCAGAGTTTTGGGAGGTTGTCGTATTCGATCCCACCCAGATCAAGTCCGCCACCGGCAACCGTGGCACCTTCGATCCCGGCGACTCGGATATTCGGTATAGCCGCACCGCCGACGCCTTCACCGACCTGAACGAGACGCAGAGCGCCTTTCTGAACAAGATAGGCCGGCCGCCGGCGAAGAGCAAAGCGAAGGAGTGGCTTGCCGAGCGACTGGATCGTGCCGGGCTGAAGGTCCGCCAGGGTATGGTGGATCGCTATGCCGCCCTGAAGGAGATGGACGAGAAGCTGCATGGCAAGGATTTCATAGACACCGCGATCCACGACAGTTCCTGGGTGCTGGCCAAGATGTCCAGCGCTGCCAGCGGCGCCCTTACTGCCATGATGACCGCGGGCCGTATCCGCTACAACACCAAGGAGCGCGTCATCACCCTGCAGGACGACGACAGCTCGGGAGGGCTCACAACAGTGCTGTCCCAGCTTGGTAGCGCGGCCGAGGTTGAGCGCTTTATGGGGTGGATTGCGGCGAACCGTGCCCACCGCCTGGCCCAAGAGGGCCGGGAACACCTGTTCAGCCCGGCAGAGATCGAGGCTGGTCGCCAGCTCAACCAGGGCGCCACGGACGCAGGCAAGTCCCGACGTGCGGCCTATGCCAAGGCGTTCGCCGAGTTCCAGAAATATCGCGATGACGTTCTGACCATTGCCGAGGAAAACGGCATCATCAGTGCCGAGAACCGGGCCATGTGGAAGGACGAATTCTATGTGCCGTTCTACCGGGTGATGGCCGAAGAGGCGACCGCCAAGGGGCCGACAGGATCGAAAGGATTGAGCCGGCAGGAGGCATACAAGAAGCTCAAAGGCGGGCGGGAAAACCTGAACGACCTGCTGGAAAACACCCTGATGAACTTCCACCACTTGCTGTCGGCCAGCCTGAAGAATCAGGCGGCGGTGCAGTCGGTGAAGAATGCCGAAAAGCTGGGCATTGCCGAGAAGGTGTCCGAGAGCGCCCGCGATCCGAAGACCAGTACGTTTGTGCTGGAGAAGGGCGAGCGGGTGTTCTATGAGGTCAGCGACCCGCTGGTTTACGAGGCCATCACTATCCTGGCAGATCCCGGACTGAACAATTTTGCCGTGCGGGCCATGGGTTCCTTCAAGCGCCTGCTGACGCAGATGGTCACTATCACACCCCAGTTCATCACCGCCAACACGATGCGCGACTTGGTGCAGGCCACCGCCACCACGCCCACCAGCTTCAATGTTGCCAAGAACATCGGCCAGGGCATCAAGGCCTATCGCAACGAAAAAACGCGAGCCCAGATGCTGGCTGCCGGCGGCGCCTTCAGCTTCGGCCATATCTATGGTATGGACGCCAGTGAGGTCAGGGCCAACCTGAACCGGACGATCAAGGGTGCCAAACTGGTGACCCATCCCCGGATGATCCCTGACATCATCCAGGCGGGCTGGCGCGCCTGGGGAGAGGTGACGGATACCAGCGAGAACATCTCCCGCGCCGCGTCCTACGTGCAGAACGTCGAAAATCTTGGGCAGCTCCGAGCAGCCTTCGAGGCGCGGGACATCATGGACTTCAGCCAGCACGGGGCATGGCCAGCAATACGGTTCCTGATTCGCGTTGTGCCGTTCCTTAACGCCCGCCTCCAGGGGCTCGACAAAATCTACCGCTCCGGCTTCAAGCCGGCACTGCTGGTAGCTATGGGGCAGGGCACGGCCAGCGACAAGCAGGCCGCTGGCCGCTTTGCCGCAGTGACCGGCGCCCTAACTCTGGCATCGCTTGCGCTCTACATGGCGAACAAAGACGACGAGGAGTACCAGAAGCTGGAAGAATGGCAGAAGGATACCTACTGGTTCTTCCGCATTGGAGACAACGCCTTCTTTGTGCCCAAGCCGTTTGAGGTCGGCGCGATCGCCACGCTGGCGGAAAGGACAGCGCAGCAGTTCATGGATGATAAAGCCACCGGCGCTCTGTTCAGGGAGCGGATGACAGCGATGTTGATGGATACCTTCAGCTTCAACCCCGTGCCCCAGATGTTCCAGCCGGCACTGGACGTGTATGCGAACAAGGATTCCTTCACCGGCAGGGCCATCGAGACGCCCGGCATGGATCGGCTGAGCCCCGGGTTGCGCGCCAGGGATTCGACAACGGCACCTGCCCGGGCCCTGTCGGCGGTCTCCCGCCTGGCTGGCGATGATTCGCCGGTGGCGCTGTCGCCGGTGCAGGCAGATCACCTGATCAGCGGGTATCTGGGAAGCGTGGGGGCAAGTGCCGCCGGGATGATCGACACGATCTGGCGGACAGCCAACGGGCAGACGTCGCCGGACAAGCGGTGGAGCGAATACCAGCCGATCCGTCGCTTCTATCGCGACCTGGGAGCGCCCGCGCCCTACACGCGGTATAGCACTCTGTTCTATGAGGGGTTGCGCGAAGCCAACCGGGTGTACGCCGATGTGCTGGAAATGCAAAAGCTCGGCAGGCATGACGAGGCGCAGGATTTGGCGACAAGAGAACAGGGAGTGCTGGCCTTGCGCCGGTCGTTCAATCAGCAGCAGAGGCGCCTTACAGAAATCAACCAGCGCATTCAGCAGGTTCGCCGGTCAGACTGGGATGGCGCCAGGAAGCGGCAGGAACTCGACAGGCTCATGGCAATGCGGAATCTGATCACAGAGCAGATGGGCCGCCGGGTGGAAGATGTGCGGGCGGCCCGGTGATCGCTCAGTCCTGGATGCTCCACCCGCTCCCATACGGATTGTTCGGGCTATCGGCCTTGTACCGGCTGCCGGCTCCGTATGGATTGTTGACTGAATCCGGCGAGTACTGGCTGCCGTAACGGCCATAGGGGTTGGCGACCGATTCAGAATCGTATCGGTTGTTGTTGAGAGTGCCACGGTACTGCCCCTGGCTGTCATACAGCTTTGCGCCACCGTACTGCGGCCTGGCTTCATAGGGCGAGACGGCGTTGGGCGTGTAGGGGTTTACGGTGAGCTGGCCGCGGTACCCGTCCGCAAGAACAGGGAAGGCGAAGGTGGCAACTATGATGGCGAGTATGGTTTTCATGGTGTTCTCCTTTGTCAGGCCAAGAGTAGGGCTGATGCCGAGGGCTTGCAAGCGCCACTGGTCGGGCAGGCAGACCGTCTGTCAGTCGCCCTCGGCGATCAGCTCCTCTCGGATGATGTCCACGTCATCGGACGCCTCGATGCCGATCCGGACCTGGCCGCCTTTGACTGCCAATACGGTGACCTTGATATCGTGATCTATGACGATGGTTTCGCCGATCTGGCGGGTGAGGATAAGCATGGCACCTCCTGTGCTGTAGGCTGACGGCGAAGGCATAATTTCCAGCTATTCGCCTGTAACGTCTTGATTCTTATAGGTGATCACTGCTGCATTTTGCCCTGTTCAGCGATCACATAAGGCAGTGTAACA
>JBAYOJ010000274.1:0-3995 GCA_041678385.1 Burkholderiaceae bacterium
CCGCCCTCCGGGCCATAAACGACGGCATGAACGCAGACCGCATCACGCTCGTCCATTTCTTCTTCAAGAGGAACTTGCTGCTCCAGCACAAAGACTTCATGACGGACCGCCGCGGCGTCGGCAGCACAGGTGGCCCAATCCGCCACCACGATCCGGTAGCCATCCAACCTCTTCGCGTCCATGGTTCGGGCTCCTGTATGGCGTGTACACGGCGACCCAACCCTTGGCGTCGCCGAAAACGATGCTGCATTGTGACAAAGCCGCCTTGTGTGACGTTGCGGCAAACGCATAATTTACAGGAAAACCCCTATTTCCTGCTTGCCGCCGAGGCGTAAACTGAAGCTGTCATCAGGAGATGACGGGTGGCTCCAGTCCACTCCAATCGCACTACTCTGTAGTGTCCTCTGCCACAAAGGCAGGAAGGCCCCGTACTCAGTGACGGGGCCTTTTGTATGGCCCGCCAGTGGCCTTCTGCCATGCCTTTGCCACGACGGAAAGGTTACTATTGGCCACCCGCCATTCTCAATTTTTCGGCTACGCCAGCAAGCTCCCATGAACGCCTCCCACCCTACGCCTTATCTGCGCACGCTCTACGTGGGCGCTTTCATCGTGCTGCTCGCCCTGGGCGTGCGGGCCACCTTCGGCCTGTTCATGCCGGTCATGGGTTTGGATATGGGCTGGGGCCGCGATGTTTTTTCGCTGGCTTTCGCTATTCAGAATCTGGTGTGGGGGGCGGGCACCATCTTCATGGGCATGCTGGCCGACCGCTACGGTTCGGGCCGCACCATCGCGCTGGGCGCCCTGCTCTATGCGCTGGGACTGATCGGCATGCGCTTTGCGACGGATGAGTTTTCGCTATATATGACGGCGGGTGTACTGGTGGGCCTGGGTCAGGCCGGCACCACCTTCCCCGTGATCCTGCCGGTTGTCGCACGCGCGGTGCCGCCCGCATACCGCAGCACAGCCATGGGTATTGCCGCATCAGGCGGCTCGCTGGGGCAGTTCGCCATTGTGCCCACCGGGCAGTTGCTGATTTCCGGGCTGGACTGGACGGGCGCCTTGTGGGTGCTTTCGCTCTTTGTTGCGGCAGGCATCCCGTTGGCCGCCTTTCTGACCGGCCGCCCGGAATCCACTCGCAACAGCCACACGCTGGGCAGCGCCATCAAACAGGCGCTGGCCCATAAATCCTTTCACTTCCTGTTCTGGAGCTACGCGGTCTGCGGGTTCCATACCGCCTTCATCACCCTGCACCTGCCCGCCTACCTGATGGATGGCGGGCTCACAGCAACCCATGGCGCCATTGCCATCGCCCTCATCGGTCTGTTCAACATTGCCGGCTGCTACTACGCAGGCAAGCTGGGCGAACATCGCAGCAAGAAAACACTGCTGGCCTGGGTATATTTTCTGCGAGCTTTCGGCATCCTGTTCCTGCTGGCCCTGCCGCCCTCGCCCATGGTCGCTTATCTGTTTGCGGCCTGGATGGGCCTGTTCTGGCTGGGCACCGTCCCCCTCACCCAGGGCCTGATCGGGCAGATCTACGGGCTAAGATACGCAGCCACGCTGTCGGGCATTGCCTTCCTGGGGCACCAGGTCGGCAGCTTCATCGGCGTCTGGATGGGCGGATACGCCTATCAAGTCACAGGAAGCTATACACTAGTGTGGTGGGCCGGCATCGTGCTGGCGGTTGTGGCCGCGGTACTGTGTCTTCCCGTAAAAGAGCAACCCCTGGCTCAGCCTGCAACCACCTGAGGCCGACTCATGCAACGACCCCTTACCCAACCCAACCCGCAGCACGTAACGGCTGGTACCACTGGCCAACACGACAACCCAGCCATCCAGCGCGTCGCGCGGCCATGGCGCGTAGCAGGCCTGTTGGCGCTCGCTGTCATTCTTGGGTTGGCGTTTCTGGGGCATTTGTCCCCCGATATGAAGCTGCAATGGGAAAACCTTATGGCTCTCTGTGGCTTCTAAGCCCGTCTTGCGTGGCGTCTGACGGTGTCACTTCGGCCAACTGCGCATCTGCCCAGGCATAGTCGTTGCGGCCCCCATTCTTGGCCACATACATCGCCCGGTCAGCCCGCTGGACGAGCTCATCGAGATCTTCACCATCGCCCGGAAACTGGCTGATGCCAATGCTGACGGTCACCTTCAGCACTTTTCCGCTCACGCCAACCGGTGTCCTGCAGCTTTCTATCAAGCGTATGGCCAGGCGTTCGGCTTCCTCGGGTGTATTGATACTGCTCATCAGCACGACGAATTCGTCGCCGCCCTGACGGTACATCACGTCGCCAGCCCGCAGCCGCGCTGACAGGCGGCGGGTGACAGCCAGCAGCAGTTCGTCGCCCATGGCGTGGCCATATTCGTCGTTGACCTGCTTGAAGCCGTCAAGATCCAGGTAAAGAAAGGCAACGCTGTGGCCTTCGCTGCGCGCAAGCGATAACGCATCCCGCCCGACGGTTTCCAGCCGGCGCCGGTTAGGCAGGCCGGTCAAGGCATCATGCTGGGCGAGATGGGTCATGCGATTGGCCATAGCCCTGACTTGGCCGGCTTCGTGAAACACCACCACCGCACCCGCCAGTTCCCCCTGTTCGTCCATGATGGGCGAGGCTGAGTTCTCGATATGCACGCGTTCGCCGTCCCGGCCTTCCAGGACATGCTCGACCTTGGCTTTTACGGCACGTCGCGTTTTCAGGGCTTCCTGCAAGGGGCAGGAAGTAATGACCCCGCCTTCGGGCGGTTCGACCTTCATGACGTATTCCACCGGCCGGCCCCGGGCTTCATCCAGCCGCCATCCGGTCAGGGCGCCGGCTGCCGGGTTCAGGTAGATCACGCGACCTTCCGGGTCGGTGGTGATAACGCCGTCCTTGATGGATTCCAGAATAATTCGAAACTGCTCTTTTTCGCGAAAGAGCGCCATTTCAGTGGCCTTGCGTTCGGAAATATCGGTGATCAGGACAAACATCCCTTTCACGCGCTCATCGCCGTGGTCGGGAATAAGCGTCGCCGCCAGATCGCGCAGGTTTCCTTTCTTGTCGGGCACGGCAAGCTCAAAAGCCTGTACTTCGCCTGCCAAGGTTGCATCGGTATAGCGTTTGATGGATTCGTAGCGAGCCTGGCCCAGCAGTTCGCTGATGTGCCGGCCCATCATCTGCTCAGGCGCCAGCCCCCACCAGTGTAAATGGGCAATGTTGGACATGCGGTTGATAAGATTGTCGTCCCAGTAACCGACCAGCACCGGCAGGCTGTCCACAACCAGGCGGAGTTCATGTTCCGCCCGCCGCAGGCGCGTAGCGGTTCTGCGCTGACTATGCAGGCGCCGCTCGGCAGCCACCGCCAGCGCCACGCACGCGAACATCAGCACCAAGGTTGCCCCTGCCAGCCACACCGCGTTGCGTTTCCAGCCGCCCAGGATGGCGTGGGTGGATTGCGCCACATTGACTATGACCGGGAAGCCGTCAAGATGCCGGAACACGTAAAGGCGTTCCACGGTATCAATGGCGGCCACCCCTACAAAATTGCCATGGCCATCACGCAGGAAGCGCTCGAAGTTTTCTGTACCGCCAAGTGAGGCGCCCACATGCATTCCTGTGTATGGAAAACGCACCACGACGTCACCATTGGACAGAATCACATTGATCCCACTGTCCGGCCCAAGCTCAAAAGAGGAAAACAGCCCATGCAGCATGGACAACCGCAGGGTCTGTACGACAATGCCGCCAAAACTGCCATCGGCATGATTCCAGCGGCGGCTCATGGCAATGCTGGCCTGGCCATCGCGACGCGCCATGAAGGGCGTGCCGATCACGAAACCAGCATCCGCGTGGTCTTGGTGGACCTTGAAGTAGTCGGTTTCAACGAAGCGCCAATCGGCAGGCGGCAGGGCTTCCGACGATCGCAGAATACGGCCATAGTCATCAACGACAACCTGCACGCCCTGACCATGCCCGGGGACCGCGGCGAACAGCAGGGAATGGTCCAAGCCTGCAATGGCCAGC
>JBAYOJ010000275.1:0-3969 GCA_041678385.1 Burkholderiaceae bacterium
CGGCAAAAGCCCTGGCCGGCCCAGCCTTCTCTGCGCATTCAGGAGAACTTCGCGTTTTTCGAGCAGAAGGTGAAGACGCTAACTGACCTCAAGCCGCTGTGCCAAGGGTTGGCTAAGCTGATCATTGTGGATATTGCGCTCAGCCGCGACCAAGATAACCCGCAACTGATCTTCGAAAGCATGAACTCCACCGGGCGGGCCCTAAGCCAGGCCGACCTAATCCGCAACTTTGTTTTGATGGGGCTAGAGCCCGAGCACCAGACCCGGCTTTACGAGGATCACTGGCGACCGATGGAGGTCGCCTTTGGGCAGGAAGGCTATGGCGAGCATTTCGACTGGTTCATGCGCCATTACCTGACAGTCCGCACGGGCGAGCTGCCCAAAATCGGCGATGTTTACGAAGCCTTCAAGGCCTTTGCCCGAACCCCGGAACAGTCGGCAGCAGGAGTAGATGCACTAGTAGCCGATATCCACACGTTTGGTGGTTATTACTGCGCCATGGCGCTGGGACAAGAGACCGACAAGAAGTTGGCCGAGGCGTTTCAGGATCTGCGCGAGTTAAAGGTCGATGTGGCCTACCCTTTCCTACTGCAGCTTTACGACGACTATGCCACGACTCAGCTTGGCAAGGACGATTTCATCGCGGCCGTGCGTTTGGTGGAAGCGTATGTGTTCCGACGTGCTGTATGCGCTATTCCAACCAACTCCCTGAACAAAACCTTCGCCAACTTCGGTCGAGCCTTGAAAAAAGACCGCTACCTGGAAAGCATCCAGGCCCATTTTCTCGGTTTGCCGTCCTATCGGCGCTTTCCCAATGATGAGGAGTTCAAGCGCGAGCTGAGCGTGCGTGACCTGTATAACTTCCGCAGCCGCAGCTATTGGCTGCGCCGACTGGAAAACCACGGTCGCAAGGAGCGGGTGCCGGTTGATGAGTACACCATCGAACATATCCTGCCGCAGAATGAAAACCTTTCAGCCAAGTGGCGTGAGGCGCTGGGCCCCGACTGGCAGCGGGTGCAGGCGAGTTGGCTACATAGCCTCGGCAACCTGACGCTTACAGGGTACAACGCGGAATACAGTGACCGCCCCTTTGCCGACAAACGCGACATGCAAGGAGGCTTCAAGCAGAGTCCGCTGCGCTTGAATGAGGGGTTGGGTGCGCTGGAAACCTGGAACGAAGAAGCGATTCAAACCCGCGCCCAGCGCCTGGCCGCCCACGCGGTGACCGTCTGGCAAGCCCCCGCTCTGTCAGCGGAGACGCTTGCTACCTATCGGCAGCCGTCACCTGTCAATGTCAGCTACGATCTGAGCGACCACCCTCAACTGGCGACCGACAGCCCCATGAAGGCATTGTTCGATGCGCTGCGCAAGGAAGTCATGGCACTGGACCCGGGCGTCACCGAGGAGGTGCTCAAGCTGTATGTCGCCTTCAAGGCCGAAACCAACTTCGTGGATGTGGTGCCGCAAAAAAGCCGCCTGCGGCTTTCCCTGAACATGGCCTTCCATGAACTGCATGATCCAAAGGGTGAAGCGAAGGATGTGACCAACCTGGGCCGCTGGGGTAACGGGGATGTCGAAGTGGGGCTCACCTCGCTGGATGAGCTGCCCTATGTCATGGGACTGGTGCGGCAGGCGTTTGAGAAACAGATGGGTAACGGTGGAGGAAATACGTGATGGCCTTTCTCTCCGAAGCACAATTGGAAACCGCGCTGCTTGGGCAGCTGGCCGCGCTCGGCTATGCCTGCGTTACTGATGAGATCACAGGCCCTGATGGTAGCCAGCCAGAACGTGATGCTTACGATGAAGTCGTGTTGAAGGGTCGGCTTGGTGATGCTGTGGCGCGCCTGAACCCAACACTGCCGCCCGAGGCACAGGCCGACGCCATACGACGCTTGACGCAATCCGAATTACCCAACCTGTTGGAAGAAAACCGCCGCATCCATCGCCTGCTGATCGATGGTGCGGAGATTGAATACTATGGTGATGATGGCGTGCTCACTGCAGGCAACGTGCGCTTGATCGACTTTGAGGAGCCGGGCAACAACGACTGGCTGGCGGTGCAGCAATTCACGGTGGTTGCGGGTCAGGTCAAGCGACGGCCAGACGTGGTGCTGTTCGTCAACGGCCTGCCGCTGGCGGTTATTGAGCTCAAGGCCCCTGGCGGCGAGAACGCCACCCTGACAAGTGCCTTCAATCAGCTCCAAACCTACAAGCAGCAGCTCCCGGCACTGTTTCGCAGCAACGCACTGCTGGCGACCTCTGATGGTCTGTCGGCAAGGGTTGGCTCGTTATCGGCGGACCAGGAGCGCTTCATGCCCTGGCGCACCACGGACGGTCAGCATATTGAGCCCAAGGGTTCGCCTGAGATGGCTACCCTGATTGAGGGCGTGTTCGAGCAGGGGCGTTTTCTCGACTTGTTGCGTCACTTCACGGTGTTCGGTGAAAGCCCATCTGGATTGATCAAGATCATCGCCGGTTATCACCAGTTTCACGCCGTCAAGAAAGCCGTAAGTTCCACGCTAAGGGCCAGCCAGTTCGCGGTTGCTGAAGACCCCGCAGTCTACGGCTTGCCTAGTGTGAAGGACCAGCCGCCCGGCGACCGGAAAGCGGGAGTTATCTGGCATACCCAGGGCTCCGGCAAGAGTCTGTTAATGGCCTTTTATGCGGGGCTGCTGGTGTTCGAGCATCGCATGGCCAACCCCACTTTGGTGGTGCTCACTGATCGTAATGATCTCGACGATCAGCTTTTTGCCACCTTCGCTATGTGCAAGGACCTTATTCGGCAGACACCTGTTCAGGCAGAGGACAGGGAGCACCTGCGTACCTTGCTGTCTCGTGCTTCCGGTGGGGTTATCTTCACTACACTGCAGAAGTTTTCGCCAGCCGCGGATGAAACGGATTTCCCGGTGCTGACTGATCGCGCCAATGTGGTGGTGATCGCAGATGAAGCACACCGAAGCCAGTATGGCTTCAAAGCCAAAGTCGCCAGCAAAACCGGCGAGATCGCCTACGGCTTCGCCAAGTACCTGCGTGATGGCTTGCCCAACGCCTCGTTCATCGGCTTTACGGGCACACCCATCGAAGCAACTGATGTCAACACACCTGCTGTCTTTGGCCATTACATCGACATCTATGACATCAGCCGTGCCGTAGCAGATGGGGCGACCGTACCCATTTATTACGAATCGCGCCTGGCGCGCATTGAGCTGGATGACGATGAAAAGCCACGTATTGATGCGGAAATTGAAGCCCTGCTGGAAGACCAGGACGAATCCAGCGCTGAACGCACCAAACAGAAATGGAGCACGGTGGAGGCTCTGGTAGGCAGCGATAAGCGCTTGGCATTGATCGCGAGCGATCTAGTGCATCATTTTGAGGACAGGGTAGCGGCGCTGGATGGTAAAGCGATGGTGGTATGCATGAGCCGACGCATTTGCGTGGCGCTTTACGACGAGATCATCAAGCTGCGGCCTGCATGGCACAGCGAGGATGACAATGCCGGTGAGGTAAAGATCGTCATGACCGGCGCTGCCAGTGACCCTGTTGAGTGGCAGCAACATATTGGCAACAAAGCGCGACGTGACTTGTTGGCTAAGCGGGCTCGCGACCCTAAAGACCCGCTCAAGCTGGTTATCGTGCGCGATATGTGGCTGACCGGCTTTGATGCGCCCAGCATGCACACCATGTATATCGACAAGCCGATGCGCGGCCACGGTCTGATGCAGGCTATTGCTCGCGTTAACCGCGTATTCCGTGACAAGCCGGCGGGCTTGATAGTGGATTACATTGGCATTGCCCAAAATCTGAAAGCGGCACTGGCGCAGTACTCCAAACCAGACCAGGACAAGACCGGCATCGACGAAGCCGAAGCCGTGGCGGTGATGCTGGAGAAGTACGAAATCGTGCGCGACATGTTCCACGGCTTCGACTACCGCAGTGCTCTGGGTGGCACACCCGGCGAGCGACTAG
>JBAYOJ010000276.1:0-3966 GCA_041678385.1 Burkholderiaceae bacterium
CGGGGTTCAGGCTAAAATGGGGGATTATTTGCTTGTAATCCAAGGATCGTCCCATGTTTGACCGCTCCCGCACCCTTGATCAGGTCGATGCCGAAGTCTGGGCTGCCGTTCAGAAAGAGAACGTGCGCCAGGAACAGCACATCGAGCTGATCGCTTCCGAGAACTACACCAGCCCGGCCGTCATGCAGGCCCAGGGCACGCAGTTGACCAACAAATATGCGGAAGGGTATCCGGGCCGGCGCTATTACGGGGGTTGCGAGTATGTCGACATTGTCGAACAACTGGCCATCGACCGCCTGAAGGAAATTTTCGGCGCTGAAGCTGCCAACGTTC
This sequence comes from Burkholderiaceae bacterium, assembly GCA_041678385.1. GTDB lineage: Bacteria > Pseudomonadota > Gammaproteobacteria > Burkholderiales > Burkholderiaceae_B > Yanghanlia. The sequence goes on from JBAYOJ010000276.1 coordinate 334, forward strand.
AACCGAATTCCGGGTCGCAGGCCAACCAGGGCGTCTACATGGCAGTCCTTCAGCCGGGCGACACGGTGTTGGGCATGAGCCTGGCCGAAGGCGGCCACCTTACACACGGTTCGCCGGTGAATGCCTCGGGCAAGCTGTACAACTTCGTTTCCTACGGCCTGGACGACAAAGAAGAACTTGATTACGAGCAGCTTGAGCGCCTGGCGCGCGAACACAAACCCAAGCTGATCGTGGGCGGCGCATCCGCCTATTCCCTGCGCATTGACTTCGAACGCATGGCCCGCATTGCCCGCGACAACGGCGCGCTCTTCATGGTCGACATTGCACACTATGCGGGTCTGGTCGCCGGTGGTGCGTATCCGAACCCGGTTCCTCATGCCGATTTCGTTACTTCCACCACGCACAAATCCCTGCGTGGCCCTCGTGGCGGCGTCATCATGATGAAGGCCGAGCACGAGAAAATCATCAATTCCGCCATCTTCCCAGGCATTCAGGGTGGCCCCCTGATGCATGTCATTGCCGCCAAGGCCGTGTCATTCAAAGAAGCCCTGTCGCCCGAGTTCAAGGTCTATGCCGATCAGGTCCTGAAGAACGCCCAGGCGCTGGCCAACACGCTGGTTGAGCGCGGTTTGCGCATTGTTTCCGGCCGTACTGAAAGCCACGTAATGCTGGTCGACCTTCGCGCCAAGGGCATCACCGGCAAGGACGCGGAAATCGCCTTGGGCAAGGCACATATCACGGTCAACAAGAATTCCATTCCCAACGACCCGGAAAAGCCTTTTGTCACCAGTGGCGTGCGTCTGGGCTCGCCCGCCATGACCACCCGCGGTTTCAAGGAAGAAGAAGCCCGGCTTACCGCGCATCTTATTGCCGACGTACTGGACAACCCGAACGACGAAGCCAATCTGTCTGCCATACGGGCACGCGTAAACGAGCTGACGGCACGTTTCCCCGTCTACCGTTGATCGTCCAAGGTACCGGCTCGCTATGAGATGCCCTTTCTGCAACCGCAGCGACACCCAGGTGATCGATACGCGGGTGCTGGAAGACGGCGATGTCATCCGCCGCCGCCGCCGCTGTCCCGCGTGCGAGCGGCGCTTCACTACCTATGAACGCGCAGAGCTGCTGATGCCGGCGGTAGTGAAGCGCAACGGTACCCGTACGGAATTCGACATTGCCAAACTTGAGTCGAGCATGAAACTGGCTCTGCGCAAGCGGCCGGTCAGCACCGACGAAACCGAAGCAGCTGTTGAACGGATCCGCGACAAGCTGCTGCACTGCGGCCAGAAGGAAGTCACTTCACGATTCATCGGCGATCTGGTGATGGCTGAACTGCGCGACCTTGACCAGGTCGCCTATGTACGCTTTGCATCTGTGTATCGCAGTTTCGAAGATGTGGGCGAGTTCGTGAAGGCAATCAGTGAATTTCAGTCACCCGAGGGCTCGAAATGACTGCGGGCGGGCTGAACGACGAGCACTGGATGCGGCATGCCCTGACGCTGGCAGAAACGTCGCTATACCTGACGGCGCCGAATCCGCGTGTGGGCTGTGTCATAGTGCGTGACGGTCAGATCATAGGCCAGGGGGGCACCCAGCCTGCAGGCGGGCCTCATGCTGAAATCATGGCCTTGCGTGACGCGGCCGCCAAAGGGCACAGCGTGGGTGGCGCGACGGTTTATGTCACCCTTGAACCCTGCAATCATCACGGCCGCACCCCGCCTTGTGTGGATGCGCTGATAGCTGCAGCTCCCGGGCGTGTGGTCATCGCGATGTGTGACCCCAACCCGCTGGTGGGTGGGTTGGGCCTGGCCAGGCTGCGGGAAGCCGGTATTGACGTCACGGCGGGCGTATGCGGCGAAGACGCGCTGGCCTTGAACCCCGGTTTCGTATCGCGCATGACTCGCGGGCTGCCTTGGGTATGGCTGAAGTCCGGCATCTCGCTTGATGGGCACACTGCCTTGCCCGACGGGCAGTCGCAATGGATCACCGGGCCGTTGGCCCGTGCCGACGGTCATCACTGGCGCGCACGTGGCTGCGTTACGCTCACCGGTATCGGCACGGTGCGCGGCGACAACCCCAGGTTGACGGTACGCGAGGTCGAAACTCCGCGGCAGCCTATCCGGGCCGTTGTCGATACGCGCTTCGAAATTGACGAAAACGCACGCTTGTTCGACGGCAACAAGGTCTGGGTATTCGTATGCCAGATAGATCAGGCCAAGGCCGAACGTCTGGCGCGACGCAATGTTGAAGTGGTCGTCATGCCCAGCTCCGCTCGCGGCATCGATTTGCCCTCGCTGATGCGGTGGCTGGCGGCGCACGAAATCAACGAAGTTCATGTCGAAGCCGGCGCTCGCCTGTCCGGCGCCCTGCTCGAAAGCGGGTGTATTGACGAATTGCTGGTTTATATGGCGCCCATGCTGCTGGGGCGGGGCCGTGGCATGGCTGATATGCCCGCTGTGACGGCCCTGGCCGCAGCCGAGCGATTCGAGTTCGCCGAAGCCGTGCAGGTGGGTACCGACATGCGCCTGCGCCTGCGGCATCCCGGGCACTGGGCGGCACTGGTACAGGCGCTCGACCAGGTGGCGCAGCGCCATCAGGCAGGCTGACCGTGCGCTTGCGCACGATTCTCAATCGCCTCGCTCCCCGCCTGCCACTACCGTTTATCGGGCCCAGGCAATCTGGAATTCTTCCTTAGTACGTTGAAGGTCATCATGTTTACAGGAATCGTCACGGCAGTCGGCCGTATCACTGAAGTAGCCCCTCTTGCCGAAGGCGCCCGGGATGCCGGCGTGCGCCTGACCATTCAGGCCCCAAACTTCCTGCGCGACAACACACGCCTGGGCGACTCGATTGCAATTCAGGGAGCATGCATGACAGTGGTCGCCATGAGCGCTGATGAATTCCAGGTGGACGTATCACGTGAGAGCCTGGATCGCACCACCGGCCTTGGCGAGCCTGGCGAAGTCAACCTTGAGCACGCCATGCGCCTGGGTGACAGCCTGGACGGCCACATCGTTTCCGGCCATGTGGATGGCACCGGCGTGGTCACGGTATTCGCCCCCGTAGGTGAATCCTGGAACCTGCGCATTCTGGTGCCAGCCGAGCTGGGTCGTTACATGGCCTACAAAGGATCGGTCACCGTCAACGGTGTGAGCCTGACAGTGAACTCGGTCGAAGACCTTGAGTCCGGCTGCGAGATTGGTATCAATCTCATCCCGCATACGGTTCAGGTCACTACCCTGAAAGCGCTGCAGCAAGACACTAAGGTCAACATCGAAATCGACATGATTGCGCGTTATTGCGAGCGCCTGCTGGGTGCCAGGGAGATCGGACACCGGGGCGCTTGAGAGCGTTTTTCTTCATGCTACAATAGCGGACTTCGCATGACACTAAGCGTGCCCTTAAGGCCCAGGTGTTCTAGCGGTACGGACAGGTGGCCGAGTGGTTGAAGGCGCACGCCTGGAAAGCGTGTATACGTTTATAGCGTATCGGGGGTTCGAATCCCCCTCTGTCCGCCACAGAATTTTGACTAAGCCCTCGAGTTGTCGGGGGCTTGTTTTTTTAGGCGACGGTCAATGCAGCCCTGCCCGAGCCTCCGCAAACGCCGACGGCAACCCGTTGCGCCGCCCACAC
>JBAYOJ010000277.1:0-3924 GCA_041678385.1 Burkholderiaceae bacterium
AAGTCTGCGCCCCGGGTCGGGATGGGAAGCAAGGCGCAAAGCGCAGTGATAGCCGTAGCTATCGCGAGCATTTGCAACGCAGCAGACCGCCCGATTCCGGGGATGCAGGCGGCGTGGTGAATTATTCCGAGCATCCTTAAGGCATGGCATGTTCTGGCAGACGGCGTAGGCGGAAGACGCAAGAGCCATTTGCCCCATGAGCATGCAACAGGCAGCAATGATGCGGCGGCTATTCGGCCGCGCTCGCATCATCAGCGCGAACAAAGGGCGGGTGCCCCGAGCCGTCCACCTCATCTATCCACTTGAAACCTGTGGATCAGGGTCAAAGGCCACATACGAGGTAAAGCCCGTCGTTCACTGTGGGAAGCGCCAGGCAGTGTTGCCGACCACCGGCAGCTCGTTTACCGACGCCGCCCGCTGCGCCTTTCCGGCGCGCGGTGGCGATCACGGTCTTTGACGTGATGCCGCGATCGTCTATCGTTGTCCCAATGCCTGGACCGCCGCTTATCGTCTTCGGTCAGTATGTTGCCCAACAGGCCCCCCGCCGCCGCACCGCCCAGCGCATACCATGGGTCGCCTTGCGACACGACAGCCCCGGCGGTTGCACCCAGGCCAGCACCCATCATGGTATTGCTGGTCCTTCTGTCGTGATGTGTGGCGCAGCCAGTCAGGGCTGCAATCGTGAGGCCGGCCAAAGCCAATTTAGCAATGCGTTTAGCAAGCATTTGATGTCCTCCTGTTTTGAGCTTAGCTTAAGCATCAGGAGCAGCGCTTGCCAGCACTTGATTCAGTTTCGCAGGATACTGAAATAACTATTGGCGTGATGCCGGTTTCCGTAACGGTTCTGCAGCAAACCGACTACGGGACGTGACAATTACGGCCGGGTTTTACATGCACGAATGATCAATCGTCGAGTTCGATTTCCTTGGCGAGCCGTCTGCCGTTGCGGATTACATAATCAACCTCAACCTTTTGCCCTACCCTCAGATCGGAAAAACTGTTCAGGTCATCGTCATAATCGGTCCTGCCATCTGTATGGTAGGTCTTTCCTTTAACAACGAAGCTGCCGTTTTGCGGGTCGATGGACTGAATGCGGCCTTCGACGTCGTGATCGTCATCTGCCCAGACGGCGGGTGACAGCGAGACCGAAAGTGCGATTGCCAGACCTATGGATTTGAGGGGTTTGATGATGTTCATTGCTTTACTCCGTTCTGTGATCAAAAACTGAACGGAGCCCAGCATACTTGGATAATCTTGTAATTACTTGTTTTTCAAAGAAAGTTGTAAGTGATCACTTCAAAATAATGATGGGGGAGGCTACCTGAAATCGATGGAAATATAGAGAGGACTGCAGGTACACCATCCGCATGAATTCCGATTGACATGATCCTCAGTTTCACTTAATTTTGTCCGGACAATAATTCAAGTTGCTACCGAGGAGTCAAGAATGCCCCAGGAGTTGTCCCCCAGCGAAGTCCTCGCGCTTTATCCGCCGCATAACGGGAGCTTGTCCTCTCTATTGGCATCGCGTGTTCAGGCGGCACGCGATCAAACCTTCGTTTTATTTCGAGGCGACAGCTATAGCTACGGGCAAATAGGCGAACAAGTAGAGCGCGCGGCGGCCATGTATGCTGCGCGCGGCATTGGTGTCGGGGATCGTGTTGGTGTCATGTCGCGGAACCACATCACCACCATTGTGACCTTCCTGGCCCTGGCCAGATTGGGCGTCATCATGAGTCCCTTCAACCCGGAATTCCGTGAAGAAGAAGCCACCTATGTCATCGGCCACTCCGATCTTTCCGGGATTCTCTGCTCGTCGGAGTGTCTGCCCATTGTTCAGCAAGCCATTGCTCAAAGCGGTAGAGACACATGGATTCTTCTGAATGAAGCTGATGAGGCGCATCCTTCCGAGCAGACTTGGGATGAGGCCATCGCCGCGGCGCCTGCGGGCCTTGTCCCCGACGTGGCCACGCCCGAATCAACCTGCGTGTTCATCTATACCTCAGGTACCACAGGTCGGCCGAAGGCCGTGATGCATGCCCAGCGATCGGTAGTGCTGGCGGGCGAGGGTTTTGTGGGTCGCATGTATCTCCAGCCACATGACAGGCTGCTATGCATTCTGCCGACTTTCCACGTCAATGCCTTGTTCTATTCCGTATGCGGGAGTCTGGCTGCGGGTGCGACGGTCATTCTTCAAGAAGGTTTCTCAGCCTCTACATTCTGGTCCACGGTCAAAGAAACGGGGGCTACAGAAGTCAACTTTGTTGCAGCCATACCCGGGATTCTGGCCAAGCGGCCGCGCGATGAGTTCGTGCCCGGCCATCAACTATCCAAGATCTGTGTGGCTCCTCTATCCCAAGAGACCGAAACGCTGTTTACCGAGACCTTCGGTGTGCCTGACCTGCTGGACGGTTATGGCATGAGTGAAATCCCCGGCGTCTGCATTACTCCACTGCGAGGGGAGCGGCGCCGTGGTTCTGTCGGCAAGCTGTGTCATCACCCGGATCCCGAACTCAAGTTTGCGGAACTGCGCGTGGTGGACGAAGCGGGCAATGATGTGCCTGTCGGTCAGGTAGGCGAATTCCTTGTCCGTACACCTACGTTGATGCAAGGGTATTTCCGTGATCCGGAACAGACCCAAGCCGCATTTCGCGAAGGCGGCTGGTTTGTCACGGGGGATCTGGGTTCTCGCGATGCTGATGACTTCGTATGGTTTGTCGGTCGCAAGAAAGACATCATCCGTAAACGTGGCGAAAACATTTCCGGGGCTGAACTGGATCGCGTCGTAGGTAACCATCCGGCGGTGCAGGAGGCTGCCGCAATAGCCGTTCCGGCAGAGCTCGGTGAAGACGAAATCCTGATGGTGGTAGTGAGGCGCCCCGGCCACGAGGTCAGTGCCCAGGATATCGCCGACTGGTGTGCGGCTCGACTGGCCCGGATCAAAGTACCGCGCTTCGTCGTCTTCGTGGATGAGCTTCCTCATACGGCTACCCATCGGGTGGAAAAACACAAACTAAAGAAAGATCCTTCTTTGCTTGCTCGTGCCATTGATCTACAGGAGTCAGTCCGTGGTTGACACTATTAATCCAGGCTCTGCGACGGGGCCCGACGCCGCCTTTTCCGCCTATTTGGGGCAGGGGCGTTTCATGCTTCAACGCTGCGGGGCATGTAACCGCTTTGTGTTCTTTCCTCGTCTGTTGTGCCCTCATTGCAGCAGTCGGGAACTGAATTGGGCAGAAGCCAGTGGCGGTGCAACGGTCTATTCGACCACGGTTATTCGACGCAAAGCGCAATATGGCGGTGACTACAACGTGGTGCTTGTTGATCTGGACGAAGGCCCCCGCATGATGAGTCGCGTCGAAGGTATACCGGCAGATGCAGTGGGTATAGGCATGCGCGTCCGCGCCAGGATAGTGTCCAATCCGGGCGCTGCTGGTGAAGAGCCATTCGTTGTCTTTGTTCCCGCAGGAGAGGGCGCGTAATGAATACTGATAAAAATTTGCGTGGGTCCGCCGCGATCGTGGGAGCAAGCCTGGGCACGCCCGGGCCACGCCCGGGCCTGAGTGCGCTGGACATCATGGCGGACGCGGCAATGGGTGCGCTCGAAGAGGCAGGCTTGACGCTGCAGGATGTCGACGGTTTGTTTGTGGGGTCGGCATACCATTATTTATCGTCGCTTTCGGCGGCCGAATATCTTGGGATACAACCCCGGTTTTCAGACAACAATATGGTGGGCGGCTCGTCTTTCGTTTCGCATTTGCTGACGGCATCCATGGCGCTGGCGACCGGCCAGTGCAATGTGGCCCTGATCTGTTATGGCAGCAACCAGGGCACCGGCTTCGGAAAGCTGAAGTCCATGTCCGAAGCGCAAAAGTACGAAGTCCCCTACGAGCCGCGTTACCCGATTTCCAGCTATGCGCTTGC
>JBAYOJ010000278.1:0-3889 GCA_041678385.1 Burkholderiaceae bacterium
GCCAACACCCATTCCAGCGGAAAAAATCATCCCCAGCCAGGTTGGGTAAGAGAACTCTGGTGCCTCACCGTCAGCACCCAGCCGGATCCGGCCGTAGTCACTCAACCCTACCCCCAGGCAAAACAACAAAAACCCCGTAGTGACAAAGAGGTAGAGCCAGCCAAAATGGCTGGTGGTAAATTCCAGCGCCTGCTCGGAACCGGCTGCCAGCTCCGCGGGGCGCCATATTCCCAAGGCGACAAAGCCGCCGAGCAATAGTACGGAGATGTAAAAAACCCATCCTGGTCTTCCGGACATGACATTGAGCTCCCGTCGTGCGTTATCTCAGGAAGTGCCATGCTGTCACCCCGGAAGGGCAAGCTCAAGGCTATATTGGGAACTGGCGGCGAAATCGCTGTGCACTTTGCTTAACATGACTTGAACCAAGTGACTGGGCAGAGAGTCAACTTACAGCCCTTCCGTAAGCTGTTCGGCAAATGCCGTCTCCAGACCGTAGAAGCAGTAGGGGTTGAGAAACTGTCTGCGCCAGAAAAACCGCTGATCCACGGGGGAGACGCCCGCGTGCTGACAGACGGTTGGGAAGCGCTGCTTGATGGTATTCACCTGACGGCGAATGATCTCTTTCGCATCGTCCTCTGACAATTGGAAGGCCTGTCTGACGGCCAGGCAATTGCTGAGTTGGCTGAGTCTGCTGTCACTGCGGATACCCATGGCTTGAGAGGCTTCCCGGCCTGTACGGCCTTGGGGGCATATATCGTAGGCCGGGGTTAGCATCAACTGGCGGCCATTCCAGAACGCGGCGTGATTACGGGCGTGATCATCGGTGTTGCCCACCAGGATATTGAACACCATGCGGCGATAAAGCTCGTGCAGGGTGTCGCGGGGTTGACTGAACAAATGCCGGATCTTGTCCGCCAGGGTTTCATAACTGGCATAGCGGGCTTCGTGCTCCGGCAGGCCAAAGATCGTCAAGCTGGAGACCATGGCTTTGCGGCACCAGTTGCCAAGGCCGTTTTTGTGACGATCAAAGCGTTCAATCAGCAAGACATCTTTGCCGAGGGCCTGGGTGAGCTCAACCCTGGCGGTATTGATGCCGACAAAGCTGGCCAGTGCCATGGCGATGTACTCGGCTTTGACGACGTTATAGGTATCGGTCGAACTGGAGAACTTGGCAATGTACTTGGTGTCCTGTGCGTCAATGGTCACTTTAGGGCGGGCGCCGCCGATGCTGGAGCCGCGGATAAGCGCTTGATCCAAGTCCTGGCTCAAGGGCTCCCCTCTTTCGACACGCTCCGAAGCCTGTTGTAACTCTTCGAGTGTGGCGGATTGGGGTTGGCGTGGGATATAGGTGGATGGCGAGGCTTGAAAATCCAGATTGCCGATATGATCTGAGCCGGACAACATGAGATAGGCGAGTTCGTCCAGCTCCGGCAAATCCCTGGCGCCGCGTTGACCTTCTCCGAGTTGATTGATTATGACCCTGCGACCCCAGGCGTCCGGCGAGCTGTCTCTGATACAGTTCGGCATGTCCAGCCGGGGTAAAAGGTCTATTCGTCCAGGCTGGAGTGGTAGTTCAGGCCCATAGAGGGGAACGGCGTCCTCCTTCGCCAGATAGGTCTGGCCATAGTTGAAGAGCAATTGGCCCCCCTGGCGTTCAAGTCTCCCGCATACCACGGGGCTGCTCTGATCTGTGAGCCATATCCAGACATAGGCGTCCTGTGGGCTAGAAGTCATCAAACACCTCGCCGCGTGGCTTATCGATGCGCTTGGGTAGTAGGCTGAGCTGATAGGCCAGGCTGTTCTTGGTGGCGATCAGTTGGCGTTCATCCCCACTGAACAGGGGTATTCCAAGCAGTGTGGCCACTTCAAAGTAGAGGCCTAGGCTGGTGGCAGGGTTACCCTGCTCGATCTGCCGGATGGTGGGGCGCGTGGTGCCTGCCCGCTCGGCAAGTTCAGATTCACTCCAGCGGCGTTGCTTCCGGGCAAGCTGGATTTGGAGGGCGAAGACCTGGATGGCGTCCAATGTTGCTGAGGAGTGATGTCTTGTGGTTTTGGCCATGGTGCTGTTGGCGAGCTGATTCAGCGCTAAACACTAGCGCGTGTAAGGGCTGGAGTCAATACTAATGTGTTATATATAATTAACACAAAATCACAGTATGATAAATATATATTACTTTTTGTGAGATTCTTAAATGTAGATAGCGCAGTATCCAAGTGTTTGATAGTGCTTCTGTCTGGTCATCGTGGATAGCGTGTGTGCACCAGCTGGGGGGGCTTGGGGAGGGATAGACGCAAACTCAAGAAGCACCGATCTTCGGCTATTTCTGGAAGCAGTTGACACTGTTGTTGGTTCAGGTCGGTATTGTGATCGCCAGTGTACCGGCCTGTGTCCGGCGACAATTACGGTGACCGATCCGCGACAACTACCCTGACACCGGGGGATATGGTCCACCGCCAAGTTGCCCGCGGTAGAGGTAGCGGGGGGATTGTCCGGCAGCGCGGCAGTGGTGGTGTTGGCGCGGATCCAGGTCTCTGCACCGTGTCCTCCGCTAACGAGGGCGAGCCGGTCCGGCGGATAAACTGGCGGAGCTCCTCGTAGTAGGCCTCCACGGCCTGGGCCGGTGATGTGAATCGGGGTTTTGTCATTGTGCACTGTGTTTAATGGATTGTCCCGCCCGCAGGGCGCTGTGACGCATACCAACCGCATCGCTCAGGCCTGCGCAAAGAGACTCACAAATGAGAATGGCTTTCATCTTATGGCGGTGGGGAGAGTTTGGGCAAGCGGAAAGGAGTCGGTACCAACTACCGGCTACCTACAGTTGACTTATTGTCAACACCACCCTATAGTTGCCAATAAGTCAACAGGAGTAACTAAGCATAGATAGGAGCATCCATGCACGTCATATCGAAGCGTCCGTTCAACGAGGCTGCCAAAGCCTACCCCAACCAAAGGCAGGCGCTTGAAGACCTCTACCGGGTGCTCCGCAAGGGCGAGTTTGGTACACCAGAGGAAATGAGGCGGGTGTTCCCGTCACTGGATAACTTTAAGCACAAGGATAAATGGTGGGTACTTGACGTGGGAGGCAACCACCTCCGGATTATTGCCTTTATCCAGTTTGTCCAGAAACGCATGTATGTGAAGCATATCGTCACCCATGCGGAATACGACAAAATTTGCAAACGATACGCGAAAGGAGAATTGTCATGACCGCTGTAGCATTCAAAGAAGCCTGCCACAGCTTCGCCCAGGCTGCGGCACCCTATCTTCCCATTCGGGATGATGCACACTACGAAGAGGCGCTGACGCTGATCGAAAGCCTGCTGGAGGAAGCGGAAGACTCACCCGATGACCCGCTCAATGCCGTTATCGAGCTGCTTGGCCACGCCATCGAAACCTATGAGAACCGCAATGAAGAACTGGCCGTCTTCGAACAACGCGCCCTGGAACAGCCCGGCGACCTGGCCATGCTGCGCCTGCTGATGTCGCAGCACCAGCTCGGCACCGCCGACCTCCCCGAGATCGGCTCCAAGTCCATGGTATCTCGGGTGCTGTCCGGCGAGCGTAGCCTGAACAAGAAGCATATTTCCGCGCTGTCCCGACGTTTTGATATTGATCCGGGGCTTTTCTTTTAAGGCAGCCGGTTAACAATTGTTGAAAAAAAACATGCGAACGCACAGCCCATCGAAGCCAGGCTGTATCATCCAGCAACGGCTGATTGAGGATGATGACGGCCACAAAATCGACAGTGTCGCCGTGGTCGCCGAACAGTAACGGTAGCGTCTCTGTGACCACGAAAAATGGTACTGACGCTGGAACAGGCCAGCGCAGGCGCGCCGTACGGGCAGAAACATCAGATCGAATTCGTGCGGGCGGGGGAGTCCACAAGGC
>JBAYOJ010000279.1:0-3859 GCA_041678385.1 Burkholderiaceae bacterium
GAAATCGTGGTCTGTCCCCCTTTTTTTCAGCGCAGTTTTGGGCGTAATTCGTCGGGTACTTCTATTATGAAACCCAGGATGGCTGAAGATAGGGCCTTGCCGTAATTGTCGAGGCTGAGGCTGCGGGATACGCCGCCGCCCAGGGCGCCGTGGGCCACGAAATTCATTGCATGGATGGCGTCGATTTCGTAGCGTTCGACTTCCCCTTTGATGGCATGACGGTAGTGTTGCTTGAATTTTTCAGCCGTCAGCTGGGTTTTCAACAGCTCGTAGAATTCAGGCTCGTAGGCGAATACGGCGATATTCGATATATTGCCTTTGTCGCCGGAACGTGTGTGGGCAAGATGCTGGAGTGGCACTTTAATCATTTTCAGCTCACGAAGTAACTGAGGTTCACGGGTATGTCTTCACGCGGTACGAGCGAAGACCACACCCCAATGATTTCGCGTGTTCTTTCCTGGTGCGGGACGCGTTTTCCTGTGTGCCCGATGCCGGATACGGCCATGCCGTCCACTTCGCGACCCACCTTGGCTGCCTCGTGCCGGGTCTTGCAGCGGGCAGCAACGCGTACTGCAACCTCGTAGGGTTCGGGCGCGTCTTCGGGGGTTGCTTCGCCGTGTATGGCGTTCAAGCCGAGAAAATCGATGCGGACTTCTTCGGCTTGCAGGCCCACTATCTTGAAGCGCTCTTCCAGAATCTTCTTTGCCAGCCTGGCGCGACGCATGGCGCCAGGGCCGGCGTAAAAGAACATGTCTTCGCCGATGAAACCTTCGGTACAGCCTATGGATACCTTGAGAGTGGGTGTGCGAGGCTTGCCGGTGAGCCCGCTGACACGGACACGGTCGACGCCAACCTGTTCCAGCTTAACCTGGGTGAAATCGACCACCACGTCGGGGGTGAGGTAGTTGGCGGGGTCATGTACTTCGTAAAGCATTTGCTCTTTGACCGTTTGAAGCGTGACAGCACCGCCTGTGCCTGCGACTTTGGTGATGACGGCGTTGCCGTTGACGTCGACTTCCGCAATGGGGAAGGCGAGATTCCAGGGGTCGGGCACGTCCTTGAAGCCAGGGTCGGAAAAATAGCCACCGGTGACTTGCGCGCCACATTCCAGCAGATGCCCGAGGCCGTTGCCCGCACCCAGGCGAACGTGGTCGAGTGGATCCCAGCCAAATTCGTACATCATGGGGGCCATAAAGATGGAAGGGTCGGCCACCCGCCCGGTGACCACGATCTGTGCGCCTTCTTTCAGAGCCGCGACGATGGGTTCGGCGCCCAGGTAGACTTCGGCGGAAATGAGTGTTGGGGCCAGCGAGCGGGTGGGTTCGCCGTTTTCTAGAATACGATCAGTCAGCGCCAGAACGCGATCGGTGATGAGGCTGCCGCCTACAGCGGCCACTTTTACGCCGGGGAAACCCAGCTCTTTTAAAAGTTCCGCGATACGTTTAGCCGCGGCTTCCGGGTTGATCCAGCCCTGATTGGAGATGATGCGGGTGCCGTGTTTCATACAGCCAGGCAGTACGGCCCGCATGCGGTCTTCCAGGTAGGTGTCATAACCGGGGAAGTCCGGGTCGCGGCGGCTGCGTACCTGCGCGGCAGACACTGTCGCTTCGGCCATGGTTTCGAAGCAGAGATAATCGAGCTGGCCTTGCTCGGCATTCAGCCTTGCCGGTTCAACCCTGTCCCCCCACCAGGCTGCACCGGAGCCTATACGGATCGTTTGCTTGTTCATGGTGATGTCTCCTGGACGCCAGCCGGTTTTTTTTTGGGTTCTGCCGGCTGGCCACCGTCGTTCTGGACTGTGGGTTTACGTTTAAGGGATCAGTGCCAGTGAGCTCAGCCTGTCGCGTGATTCGAGCGCACGGTGGGCGGCTGCAGCATCGGCCAGACTGAATGTCTGGATCTGACTCGGGGTCAGGGTGCCATCAAGCAGGGCGGCAAAGAGCCGTTCGGCAACCTGGCGACGACGGTCGGCATGGCGGAAGTGCACGAAAACGCTCATCCGGGAAACCGAGTTGGCCTTGGGGAAGAGCTGGGATATTTCGAACGGCGGGATGGGCCCGGATGCCTGGCCGAAGTTGGCCAGATGCCCGCAGGGTGCGAGGCAGGCGAGTGAGCCTGCGAAGGTGTCCTTGCCGACGGAATCGTAGGCAACCTGCACCCCTTCCCCCTGGGTGATTTCGGACACCCGTTGTACGAAATCTTCTTCGCGATAGAGGATGACATGCTTGCAGCCATTGCGGTGCGCGATTTCCGCTTTTTCAGCGTTGCCGACGGTGCCAATGACGGTTGCGCCTTTTGCTGCGGCCCATTGACACAGCAGTGAGCCGACCCCGCCAGCTGCAGCATGCACCAGCACGTAATCGTCCGCCTGGATGGCGTAGACCTCGTGTGCCAGGGCGTAGGCGGTAAGACCCTTGAGCAGATGCGTAGCGGCCACTTCGTCGGAAATACCGTCGGGTACGGGCACAAGCAGATCTTCGTCGATGACGCGTTCGGCGGCGTAACCCCCATATTGGCGCGTCAGGTAAGCGACGCGATCACCGGGCGCATATCGCGTGGCACCCGTGCCGACGGCGGTGACCACCCCAGTGGCTTCCAGGCCGAGTATGCCCGGTAGCGGCAATGTCTTGTAAAGGCCGGAACGGACATAGACATCGTGGAAGTTGACGCCAATGGCGGTCTGACGGATCTGTACCTGCCCGGCTTCCGGGGCCGGGACATTCACGTCTTCCAGGCGAAGCTGATCAGCATCGCCAGCTTCGTGCAGGACTATAGCGGGTCGGAGCATTGAAAGGTTCCTGTGAGTTTCAGAATTCAGAAGGTGCCAGGGTAGGCGCCGCCGTCAATGAGCAGGTTCTGGGCCGTGAGGTAGGCGGCCTGGCGACTGCAAAGGAAAGCACAAGCGGCGCCGAATTCGTCGGGCGTGCCGAAGCGGCGCGCCGGGACGGCTTGCTGGCGGGTTTCAGTGTACTCGGCCAGGTCTTTACTGGCCTGGCGGGCGCCGGCCTGCAGGTTGGAGCGCAGGCGGTCAGTGTCGAATGTGCCGGGCAGCAGATTGTTGACGGTGACACCATGCTGTGCCACCTGGCGGGCGAAGCCTGCAACAAAACCGGTAAGCCCGCTGCGGGCGCCGTTGGAAAGACCCAGATAGGGGCTGGGCGCTTTGACCGCAGTGCTGGTGATGTTGACGATGCGGCCCCATTGCCGGCCGATCATGCCATCGATGGTGGCTTTCATGAGTTCGATGGGGCTGAGCATGTTGGCATTCAGCGCGGACTGCCAGATGTCGGTATCCCAGTCGCGGAAATCACCCGGGGGCGGGCCGCCCGCATTGGTGACGAGAATGTCGAAGCCGGCGGCTGTGCCATGGGAGAGTTGCGAGGCAGCATCGAGTGCGGCCTGACGGCCTTCTGGTGTGGTGATGTCGCCTGCTACGGCAATGACCCGGGGGGCGCCGCTTTCACGTAAAGCCTGGGCGGCGTCTTCAAGCGGCCCGGCAGTGCGGGCGGTAATGACGAGTTCCACGCCTTCAGTGGCGAGCGCCCGTGCGCAGGCAAAGCCCAGCCCTTTGCTGGCGGCGCATACCAGCGCCGTCTTGCCGTTGATGCCAAAGTTCATTGTGTCCTCCCGTGATGCACGGCGTTGTCAGTGTTCGACTGTACTCTATCGCCGGTCGTTCTTTATAAGAATAGGTGGTTTCACTAAATAATAGAAATTAAAATTTCAGTGAATGATATTTGAATTACACTTTAACCCAGGGATCCTCTGATCAAGTCGAGCGGGAAGCGGGCGCTGTGGATCGGAGTGAGCTGCGAGGCGCAAAGCGCAGTGATAGCCGTAGCTATCGCGAGCATTTGCA
>JBAYOJ010000280.1:0-3841 GCA_041678385.1 Burkholderiaceae bacterium
CTTGCAGGAAAGCGGCCGCAGGCGCATTCCGGTGCGCCTTGCGGCATGGACATTAGTCGTCGGCGGGCTTCCGCTCGGCGCTAAGGGTATTAAAGGGAAACGACCGTGAATTTAAACGCGACTCTCTTTTTCCAGATGATCGTGTTTTTCGTGCTGGCGTGGTTTACGATGAAATTCATCTGGCCACCCCTCACGAAGGCGATGGACGACCGCCGCCAGAAGATCGCTGATGGTCTGGCCGCAGCCGACAAGGGTAAGGCCGATCTGGCCCAGGCCCAGGCACGCATCAATCTGATAGAGGCCAACGCCAAGAACGATAACCATGCACGCATGGTCGAAGCCGAAAAGCAGGCAGCCACCATCATTGATCAGGCGCGTCGGGACGCAGAGGCTGAAAAAGCCCGTATCCTGGCTCAAGCTCAGCAAGATGCGGCACAAGAAGTGCAACGCGCTCGCGAGTCTTTGCGTGCCGATGTGGCGGTGTTGGCCGTCCGGGGCGCTGAACAGATTCTGAAGCGTGAAGTCGACGCCAACGCTCATGCCGGGCTGCTAGATCAGCTCAAGGCACAACTGTAAATACAGGATAAGCCATGGCTGAACTATCGACTATCGCCCGACCGTATGCCGAAGCGCTCTTTGCTTCGGCACGGGACGACCAGGCAGCCCTGGCGGCTTGGTCCACATTGCTTTCCGAGCTTGCCGCGCTGGCGAGCATCGACGATGTGCGCGAGGCTTTGACGGACCCGCGGCTGAATGCTGCAAAACGCATCGAGCTGTTCACGGGTCTGGTCAAGTCCCCGTTGTCCGCTGCTGCGCGCAACTTTATCGAATTGCTGATCGATAACCATCGCATCTTGGCTCTTCCCCAGGTTGCTGAGCAGTTCGAGCTTCTGAAGAACAAGCTCGAAGGTACCGCGCTGGCTGAAATCACTAGTGCTTTCCCAATCGGCGACGAGCAGATCCAGCAACTCGTTGCCGGGCTCGAAAAAAAGTTCGGTCTCAAGCTCAAACCGGTCGTCACCGTGGATCCCGATCTGATCGGTGGTGTGCGAGTGGTCGTGGGCGACCAGGTACTTGACACTTCGGTGCAGGCCCAATTGGCCCGCATGCGCGATACGCTGGCGGCCTGACGGGCGCCAGATAACAGGATTCAGGAGTCTGAACATGCAACTTAACCCGTCCGAGATCAGCGAACTGCTCAAGGCCCGTATTGAAGGCCTTGGGGCATCGACCGATGTTCGCACGCAAGGCACGGTTGTTTCCGTGACCGACGGTATTTGCCGCATCCATGGTCTGTCCGATGTGATGCAGGGCGAAATGCTCGAATTTCCCAACAACGTTTTCGGCCTGGCTCTGAACCTTGAGCGCGACTCCGTCGGCGCCGTGGTGCTGGGTGATTACACCGGCGTGTCGGAAGGCGACCCGGTCAAGACCACCGGCCGCATTCTCGAAGTGCCGGTCGGCCCTGAACTGCGTGGTCGTGTGGTTGACGCTTTGGGCGCGCCTATTGACGGCAAGGGCCCGATCAACGCCAAACTGACTGACGTTATCGAAAAGGTCGCCCCGGGCGTGATTGCCCGTAAATCTGTGTCGCAGCCACTGCAAACCGGTACCAAGGCCATTGACGCCATGGTGCCTATCGGTCGCGGCCAGCGCGAACTGATCATTGGTGACCGCCAGACAGGCAAGACCGCCGTCGCAGTCGACACCATCATTGCCCAGAAGGGTCAGGGTGTCACTTGCGTCTACGTGGCTATCGGCCAGAAGGCTTCCACGATCGCGAACGTGGTCCGCAAGCTCGAAGAGCACGGCGCCCTTGAATACACCATCATCGTAGCGGCAGCGGCATCCGAGTCGGCTGCCATGCAGTACATTTCCGCGTATTCCGGCTGCACCATGGGCGAATACTTCCGCGATCGCGGTGAAGACGCCCTGATCATTTACGATGACCTGACCAAGCAGGCCTGGGCCTATCGTCAAGTGTCGCTGTTGCTGCGCCGCCCGCCAGGCCGCGAAGCTTACCCGGGTGACGTTTTCTACTTGCACTCCCGTCTGCTCGAGCGTTCCGCTCGTGTGAACGAAGAGTACGTGGAAAAATTCACCAACGGTGAAGTCAAGGGCAAGACGGGCTCGCTTACTGCGCTGCCTATCATCGAAACCCAGGCTGGCGACGTCTCGGCCTTCGTTCCGACCAACGTGATTTCCATTACCGACGGCCAGATCTTCCTGGAATCCGACTTGTTCAACGCCGGGATCCGTCCAGCCATTAACGCTGGTATTTCGGTATCGCGAGTCGGTGGTGCAGCCCAGACCAAGGTCATCAAGAAGCTGTCGGGCGGTATTCGTACCGACTTGGCTCAGTACCGTGAACTGGCCGCCTTCGCGCAGTTTGCTTCCGACCTCGATGACGC
Organism: Burkholderiaceae bacterium; assembly: GCA_041678385.1. Lineage (GTDB taxonomy): Bacteria > Pseudomonadota > Gammaproteobacteria > Burkholderiales > Burkholderiaceae_B > Yanghanlia. The sequence continues at coordinate 2,412 of JBAYOJ010000280.1, forward strand.
AACCCGTCGTCAGCTGGAACGTGGCAAGCGCGTGGTCGAACTCCTGAAGCAGCCTCAGTATCAGCCGCTACAGGTTTGGGAGCAGGCCGTTTCGCTGTACGCAGTCAACAACGGATACCTCGACGACCTTGAAGTCGAGCAGATCCTGCCGTTCGAGAAAGCGCTGAAGGATTTCCTGAAGTCTAAGCACGAAGGGATGGTCACGCGCGTTCAGGACACCAAAGAACTGTCCAAGGACGATGAAGCTGAACTGGTTTCGGCGATTCAGGAATTCAAGAAGCACGGGGCTTTTTGATCCAGGCTGGCACAAGGGGGAAGCTGGGAAGCTTCCCGTCCACATGCCTGGCAGCGTCTCCTTAACGAGCCTGCCATAACGCCTTATCAGGAAACAGTAATGGCCGGAATCAAGGAAATTCGAAACAAGATCAAGAGCGTGCAAAACACGCGAAAGATCACCAAAGCCATGGAGATGGTCGCGGCATCGAAGATGCGCAAGGCGCAGGAACGCATGCGTGCCGGGCGCCCGTACGCGACCAAGGTCCGCGATATCGCCGCCAATCTCATGCATGCGCACCCCGATTACAAGCACCCATACATGGTCGAGCGCCCTGTGCGCGCGACAGGTGTGGTTGTCGTGACCACCGATAAAGGGCTTTGCGGCGGTTTGAACACCAACATCATGCGTCTGGTGCTCGCTCGTTATAAAGAGTTCCAGGAGCAGGGGTTTGATGTGCAGTACACGGTACTGGGCAGCAAAGGCGCAGGTACGCTCAGTCGTATCGGCGCCAATATCGTCTCCCAGGAAGTGCAGCTTGGCGATCGCCCGAATCTCGAGCGTCTGATCGGCGCGGTGAAGGTGCAGCTCGACGACTTCATCAATGGCAAGATCGATGCCGTGTATCTGGCCTCCAATCATTTTGTGAACACCATGAGGCAAGAGCCCGTATTCGTGCGGCTGTTGCCTCTGCCCAGCGGTCTGGCAGATCCTTTCCAGTCGGGTGAGTCGGAAGAATCGGCAGCCAACGGCGCATCAAGTTCGCAGTATGGCTGGGACTACATTTACGAACCCGACGCAAAGGCGGTCATTGATGACCTTCTCATGCGCTATGTCGAAGGTCTGGTTTACCAGGCTGTTGCCGAAAACATGGCTTCCGAGCAGTCTGCGCGGATGGTAGCCATGAAGGCGGCCTCCGACAATGCCAAGAAAGTCATCGAAGATCTGCAACTGGTCTACAACAAGACCCGTCAGGCGGCCATTACCAAAGAAATTTCGGAAATCGTGGGGGGCGCTGCCGCAGTCTGATGACCCGGCACCCCATCAAAGATATTTAGCAAGGACTAAACATGAGCAACGGTACCATCGTTCAGTGCATCGGCGCCGTGGTGGATATTCAGTTCCCCCGCGACAGCATTCCCAACATCTATGACGC
>JBAYOJ010000281.1:0-3813 GCA_041678385.1 Burkholderiaceae bacterium
CCTGGTCCCGACGGATTCGGGTAGACGTCGTAGCGGCTCATCAGAACATCCGGTACTTCGCCAACGGCAGGCCGTGTTTTTCAACATACGCATTGGAACTCTCGATGGCTTCCTGGTTCTCAGCAAGCCAGAGTTCGCTGCGTGCGCGTGTGATGGCTTGAGCCACGCCGGCTTCGGCGGCCTGTGAGATGTTGATTTGCAGCGCCTTGGCTTCGGCCAGCAGGTCTTCAGGCAGTGAAATATTGTCGCTCGCTTGCTTGCGGCGCGTGGGCGGCTTGCTGTCAGCAAGGCTTTCTCCCAAATTGGGTGGCGCACACATGCGCATCAGTTCCAATACATGATATGCACATGATACTCCTGCGCAACTGGGCAATTACAACCATAATTTCGTAATCGATTTCCTTTAGTACTTGTGCCACACCGCTGCTACTGAACCAAACCGAGGCGGTGGCCAGCCACTCACGCCAGCATAACCATGATCCATCATGGGCCTATCGCTTCGCCTGCCCACGTACGCGATACAGTGATCTTGTTTGGCGTAAATGGAAATCACTATGGCGCACCCTGCTTTTTTTGACACTGTTCCCACCATCGTTCTCAAGGATCCGCTTGCCCAATTGCTCGGCTCGGCCGAGCAAGGCCTGATCGAATATTCTTACGCAGAAACGGTCAAGCTGACCGGGCATTCATGCCCGACAGTGGCGGGTGCCTGGATAATGACGGTCAAGGCGTTGCAAAGGCTTTATGGTGATGAGCCGCCGTTGCGGGGTGGTATATCGGTGTCTTTTTCCAAGAGTTCGACTGAAGGCGTGACAGGGGTCATTGCCAGCGTGGTGGGCTACATTACGGGCGCTACCGCCGACACAGGGTTCAAGGGCTTGAGGGGGCGGTTCGATCGGCGTGATCTGATGCATTTCGAGCAGGCGATCGACGGTGATATCCGTTACGAACGCGTAGATACGGGCGAGCATGTCACGGTGAGCTTCAATGCTGGCGTGATACCGCCGCCGGCCGGCATGATGCCTATGTTGTTCCTGGCTATGGCCGATGATGCAACGCCAGAACAGCGTCTGGCCTTTGCCGAGGCCTGGCAGGGCCGGGTGAGCGAGATCTTCAAGAACATGGATCATCCAGAACTGGTCAGCTACAGCTGACCAGTTTCAGACGCGGCACGGCTATGCCAGCCAGTGCAAGGTAGCTATTTAGTAGAAAACAGGCCCTTACTATCGCCGTGCCGCCTGCAGATGGGCTTGCGGCTGCCTGTTATTCAGGGAGCGCTTGTGGTGCAAAGCCAAAAATCTTCTTGAACCGTTCGCTATACCGGGGCCATGCTTCGGGGTTCATGAGACGGGGTGGCACTTTGCCATCAAAAATGTCTATCCATTGATGAGCCGCATACGATGCCATGTTGTTCAGCGCCTCGAACGAGATGCCGGCGATATGGGGTGTGGCTACCACGTTGGGCAAGGAAAGCAGGGGGTGATCGGTGGATGGGGGTTCATCAAGGAAGACGTCGACCCCTGCGCCTGCAATACGCTTTTCGACAAGCGCTTGGTAAAGCGCTTCTTCATTGTGTATGCCGCCTCGCGCGGTATTGATGAAGTATGCCGTGTTCTTCATCTGGGCGAACGCTTCTGCGCCCAGCATGTTGAAGGTGGTTTCAGTGCGCGGGCAATGGACGCTTACAAAGTCCGACACGCGCAGCAAGTCGTGCAATTCCACCTGTTTGGCGCCCTTTGCCGCGACCTGTTCGGCGCTCAGGTAGGGGTCATAGGCCAGGACGGTCATGCCGAAGGCCTTGCAAAGTTCAGCAGTGCGGCTGCCGATCTGGCCAATGCCGATCAGGCCTACTGTCTTGCCCTGCAAGTCGTTGCCGGTATAGGCGAAGCGCTCCAGATTGGGCTGTGACCGCATCGCACGGTCTGCAGAACCGATCTTCTTTGATACTGACAGCATCAGCCCGATGGCGTGTTCGGCAACGGCATTGCGGTTGCTGCCACCCTGGTTGCAGACCAGGACGCCGGCTGCCGTGCAGGCGTCGACGTCGATCATGTCGTAGCCGGCGCCGGTTGAACACACGGCCAGCATCTGGGGGCAGCGTGCCAGCAGTGCTGCATCGGCAAACCAGGGTTCTCGCAGTTCCACGCGGGAGGACGACTGGTAACCCATGGCGGCTTGCATGGGTACCCACGTGGTGTCGACCGGATCTGCATAGCGCAGCTGGTTAACCTGTATATCGGACCGCGCGCCCAGGATTTCCAGGGCGCAGGGGTCGACCCAGCTTTCAAAATACACAAGCTGTTTTTTTTGAGTCTCCGGCATTGATTTTCCTCGTTAGCCTATGAATCTATTGACGTTTTTCTGACGTCGAAGGCGTGGCTCTTACTGGCTTGAAGAGCCCTGTTCGACGTGGACCAATATAGTACCCGCCCCGCCTGCCTTCTTGCATATCGTTTATGGCGTTTTCCCAGGCTGTGTGAGCAGACACGCGCGATCTTGCTGGTGTGGTGTTATTGCGGAGGTTTGACCAAATGACGACGCTGGTCGAGTTCCGGGGGGCTGAAGTCGTAGCAAGCGGGTTCGTCCAGAAAGCGGATGGAGCTGGCAATGTGGGGCCGGCCTTCCGGGTCGTGCACGACTGTTTGCCGCGCGAGCAGGTGGGGGTCGCGCATGGCTTCTGGCAGGGTTTGGATAATGCCAAAGCAGACATCAAGCGCTTCCAGCCGGCCTTGCCATTCAGCGCTGGTCGCCTGGCGGAAAGTATGTTGAAGGAATTCGACGACGGGCGCCTGGTGATCACCAGGGCCTTGCAGGCACAAGGGGGCCAGGTCCTGGCGGCCGAGTTCGTTCAACAGCGCATGCACGAATTTGGGTTCCTGGCCAGCCAGCGCAATATAACGGCCATCGCGGGTTTCGTAGTTGCGATAGAAAGCGCTGCCGCCGGTCGTTCTTTCCTGGCGAGGGTCGGGCTGCCTGCCTTCGGCAAAGGTGGGGCCCAGCGCATTTCGCAACGCGCCTACCATGCTGTCCATCATGGAAATATCCAGATGGTCGCCTTTGCCGGTGTGCTCACGGCGCAGTAGCGCCATAAGGATGCCGGCCAGGCCATGTAGGGAGCTAAGGTAATCGGATATGGGAAGCCCGGGGATGGTGGGCTTGCCGTCGGCGTCCACGTTCAGGCTGAGTGAACCGCTGAGCGCCTGTATGGCCAGGTCGTGGGCTGGCAGGTCCCGGTATGGGCCGTCCTGCCCATAGGCGCTGATGGAGCAGTAGACGAGACGGGGATTGCGTGCATGTAGGGTGTCGTAGTCCACCCCCAGGCGCTGGGCCACACCGGGGCGGAAGGATTCCACAAAGACGTCGGCGGTGTCGATGAGTTCAAGCAGGGTTTTTCGATCTTCGTCAGTCTTGAGGTCCAGCACCATGCTGTCCTTGCCCCGATTCAGATTACGGAAGAACACGGTATGAGGGCCGTCTGACAGCCCTATGCCCCGGCCCGGGTCGCCTGCCCCGGGTTGTTCAATCTTGATGACTTCTGCGCCATGGTCGGCCATTTCCAGGGTCAGATAGGGGCCAGGCAGGAAATTGGACAGATCGATGACGCGGATTCCGGAAAGTTTCATTCAGAGGTTTCCCCTTTGGCTAGGAGCCTGTCGGGCTTGGAAGTCGCCGGCTGCAAATCCGGCAAAAACTGTTCTCGCTGGGGCCGATTTTCGCTTTCGGTGCTCCAAGCCCGAGAGGCTCCTAGCGAAGACAGGATGGCTTCCGTATCGGCACCCAGTGCGGAACAGCTTCTGAGTGCCGGGCGTTGCC
>JBAYOJ010000282.1:0-3803 GCA_041678385.1 Burkholderiaceae bacterium
CGTCGGCCGCCCGGGTCGAGCGCACCGCGGACGCCGTGCGCGCCATGTCCTGGGAAGCCTTCTCGGCAATGCTGCACGAAGGGTTCAGCCAGGATGGCTGCGAAGTCACCCGACTGAACGGCGGGCCCGCCGATTTTGTATTGCGGCGCAAGGGAAGGCTCGCCGTGGTCGGCGCGAAACGCTGGAAGGCCTCGCGCGTCGGCGTGCAGGCATTGCGCGAGCTGAACACCGCCCGCGAAGCCCATGACGCGCACGAAGGCGTCTACGTCACCACCGGCGAGGTCAGCGAACCGGCGCTGGCCTATGCGAAGGCCAATCAGATCCGGTTCATGTCGGAAAGCGAACTGGCGCGCCTGCTCCCGGAACTATCCAGATGACGGCGCGCGGGCCGCTTCAGGCCCGCCCCATGCCGCAATCGCGATCCCGCCTTCAGGCCCATGCCGTGCCGCGCGAGGCCTGGCCTGTCCCGAGGCCGGGTCTTGACCAGGAACGGGGCGACTGCTATAGTTAGCAGCTTGGCATTTCAGGCCAAAGCTAATTTTTTAGGAAATCCCATGTACGCGGTCATAAAAACCGGCGGCAAGCAGTATCGCGTCGTCGCTGGTCAAAAACTCAAGATAGAACAGATACCGGCAGACATTGGGCAAGAAATCACCCTCGACCAGGTATTGTCGGTGGGCGAAGGCGAGCAGATCCAGATCGGCACGCCTTTGGTCGCTGGTGCAACCGTCAAGGCTACCGTTCTTGCGCAAGGCCGCCACGATAAAGTCAAGATTTTCAAGATGCGCCGCCGCAAGCACTACCAGAAGCGCCAAGGCCATCGTCAGAATTACACCGAAGTGCAGATCGAAGCCATCTCGGCTTGATCACCAACGGTAACAGGAGCTAAACATGGCACAGAAAAAGGGCGGCGGCTCTACGCGTAACGGTCGCGACTCACAGGCCAAGCGCCTGGGTGTGAAGGCATATGGCGGCCAGCTGATTTCGGCGGGGTCCATCATTGTTCGTCAGCGTGGCACCCAATTCCACCCCGGCGTCAATGTCGGCATCGGCAAAGATCACACTCTCTTTTCGCTGGTTGATGGCAACGTCAAGTTCCACATCAGCGGCGCACTGAACAAGCGTACCGTTTCGGTCGTTCCCGCCGAATAAAAGCAGCGGGCAGCACAGCGCTTTTAAAGAGCCTCGCCACAACGGCGAGGCTCTTTGTTTTTGATTAGAATAGGTTTTCTCTCCAAGGTATTGGTCCATGAAGTTCGTCGACGAAGCAACCATAGAAGTCATTGCCGGCAAAGGCGGCAATGGGGTGGCGAGCTTTCGCCGCGAAAAATTCATTCCCAAGGGCGGCCCCGACGGCGGTGACGGCGGGCGCGGCGGCAGCATTCATGCGGTGGCCGATCGCAATATCAACACGCTGGTCGACTATCGCTACGCGCGGCTGCATCGCGCCCGGAATGGCGAGAACGGCCGCGGGTCAGACCAATACGGGGCGGCAGCGGCCGACATCACACTGAAGGTCCCTGTAGGCACCACCATTTACGATGCCGATACCGACGAACTGCTGCACGACCTCGACCGTCACGGCGAAAAAATCACGCTGGCCAAAGGCGGCGATGGGGGCATGGGCAACCTGCATTTCAAGTCCAGCACCAATCGCGCACCCAGGCAGTTCACCCCCGGCAAAGAAGGCGAACAGCGTCGTCTGCGCTTCGAACTCAAGGTCCTGGCCGACGTAGGCTTGCTCGGCCTGCCCAATGCTGGCAAATCCACGCTCATCAGCAAGGTGTCCAACGCACGACCCAAGGTTGCCGATTATCCGTTCACGACCCTGCACCCCAACCTGGGCGTAGTGCGCACTTCAGAAAACCGCAGCTTTGTGATTGCCGACATTCCCGGCCTGATCGAAGGCGCCTCTGAAGGTGCTGGTCTGGGCCATCTTTTCCTGCGGCATCTGACCCGCACCCGCGTGCTGCTGCACATCATCGATGTATCATCTCCCGACCCTGAATTCGATGCCATAGGCCAGGCAGCCATCGATGCCCGTGCCATCGTCGAAGAACTGCGCCGCTACGACGCAGCCCTGCATGCCAAGCCCCGCTGGCTGGTACTGAACAAACTCGATATGGTGGGCGACCCCGAAGCCGCCAAAAAACGATTGTGCGAACTGCTGGGCTGGGACGGGCCTGTCTATGGCATTTCGGCCATCACCGGCGACGGTACTCAGGCACTCATCTGGGCCTTGCAAGACTGGCTTGACACCGAAAAACAGCGCGACAATATTGCCCAGGACAAGCTCGATGGCGTGCACGCAGAAGACGATCCGCGTTTCGACCCGTCACGCAGCACACCCCCATCCGAGGACCCGTCCACTGGACAGCCTGCAGGCTGAGCCCGACAACAACCCAGCCCCAATATCCCGATTTCATCGCCTTTTCCCGGCCCCATGCTCGACCTCGAAAATACGCCCCCTGTCGCCGCAGACGCCCGCCGCCTGGTAGTCAAAGTCGGATCTTCCCTGGTTACCAATGAAGGCCGGGGGCTGGACCTGGATGCCGTCGGCCAATGGAGCCGCCAGATTGCCGCCCTGCACGCCAAAGACCGCCAGATCGTGCTGGTGTCCAGCGGCGCCATTGCCGAAGGCATGGCCCGGCTGGGGTGGCCGCGCCGGCCTAGCGCCATGCACGAATTACAAGCTGCCGCCGCAGTCGGGCAAATGGGCCTGGTTCAGGCTTACGAAGTCGCTTTTGCACGCCACGGCATACGGACTGCCCAGATCCTGCTCACCCATGAAGACCTGGCGGACAGGCGCCGCTACCTGAACGCCCGCAGCACCATCTACACTTTGCTCGCCTTGGGCGTGGTACCTATAGTCAACGAGAATGACACCGTGGTTACCGACGAAATCCGCCTGGGTGACAACGATACACTGGGTGCTTTGGTGACCAACCTCATCGAAGCCGAAGCCCTCGTCATCCTGACCGACCAGACCGGGCTTTATACAGCGGACCCACGTAAGGATCCTGCCGCCGAACTGATTCGTGTGGCGCGGGCAGGCGACCCCGAGCTTGAACGCATGGCTGGTGGGTCGGGGACTGCCATCGGCACTGGCGGCATGCTGACCAAAGTCCTGGCAGCCAAGCGCGCCGCAAACAGCGGCGGCCACACCGTTATTGCCAGCGGTCGCGAAGAAGACGTATTGCTGCGCCTGGCCAACGGTGAACGCATCGGCACAGAGTTGCGTGCGTTACTGCCGATTCGTTCCGCACGCGAGCGCTGGCTTGCCAACCATTTACGCCTGCGTGGCCGGCTTACCCTGGATCAAGGCGCAGTGCGCGCACTGACGCAGGGGCACAAAAGCCTGCTGGCGATCGGTGTCATTGCCGCCGACGGTGAATTCGAACGAGGCGACGTCGTAGCCTGCGCAGATGAACACGGCCGCGAACTTGCGCGCGGCCTGATCAACTATTCTTCGAACGATACACGCCGCATACTAAGGCAACCCAGCCACCGGATTGCCGAGATACTGGGGCACATGACCGACCCCGAGCTCATGCATCGGGACAACATGGTGCTGGTTCATCCAGCCGGGCCAACGCCCCCCGGTCAGTAGGTTCGGGGCCATAAGCCGCAACGAAATCCACACATAGTTCGTAGCCCAGGCCCCGTACTGAACGAAACGGCGTTTCTGAAGTCGCGTCAACGAACTTGCGCCGCAAGCGGCTCATGAGCACGCTCAGGCGACGGGTTGTGATGCTACCCTGCCCTGCAGGATACGGTGCCCCCCCACCTGCCATCTGATCAAG
>JBAYOJ010000283.1:0-3788 GCA_041678385.1 Burkholderiaceae bacterium
GAATACCGCCAGGAAAGCGCTATCTCGTTTCAAGCGGGCGATGCCGTGCGCAAAGATCCGCTGGTGATCAACTTCGGGGGCAATGCCGCCGAACTGAGCGGCCGGAAATTCGACTTCGATATCGACGCAGATGGCCAGACCGACCGAATTTCATTCGTGGGTTCCGCCAGCGGCTTTCTCGCGCTGGACAGAAACGGCAATGGCGTCATCGATGACGGCCACGAACTGTTTGGCGCCAGAACCGGTAACGGCTTTGCCGAACTTGCCGCCTACGACACGGACAACAATGGCTGGATAGACGAGAACGACAGCATTTTTGCCGAACTGCGCATCTGGACCAAGGACAGCAATGGCGACGACCATCTGAGCACGCTCGCCGAGCACAACATAGGCGCGCTCTACCTCGGCCAGGCATCCACGCCCTTCGATCTGAAAGACAGCCAGAACCGGCAGCATGGCCAGGTACTCAGCAGCGGCGTATATCTGTCGGAAACCGGCGGGGCGGGCACCATCCAGCAACTGGACCTGTTCGTCTGAAGCATGATTATCTTACTTGGATACACGTGAAAAACTCCGTCCCGCTGGCCGGAAATTCTCTGCGTGCAACAAGTTGCCCCCACGAGTCGATTGGCTAAGCAGATCAAAAACGATACCATCTTGCCGGTAACGTTACATGCGGATGCAGTCAGCGGGCCGCACAGGGACTTTTCTCAGAATATCCCAGGGGAAACAATGCAGAAAATACGAAATCTTCTTGTCGTGGGGTCGCTGCTGCTGGCCGGCACCATGAGCCCTGTTCTCGCTCAAAGCGCGGCGGAAGTCATCGAACGCGCCCGCGCCGAAGCGCGTCAATTCAACGAATACAAAGCAGCGCTTGAAGACCCTGACCAAAGCGTAAGGCTGGCGGTCTTCGAGGCCATGCTGGCCCAGCAAAATGCCCCATTGCGCATGATGGCCATCCAGACCGGCATCACCAGCACCGATGCCATCATGCGATCACGGGCCCTGCAAGCCCAGATCATGGGTATGGAACAACTGCACCTGAAGCTTGCCATCAACCCGGAGGCAAGCACCAAGGTACAGGAAGCAACCCGAAATTTCCTTGAACGTACAGCAGGCGTAGCGACCTTCCGGATACAGAACAAGGATCAGAGCACCGGCGTCTTCCAGGGTAGCGGATACACGGCGCAAATCAGCAACCTTCAAGTACAGTTCACGATATACAACGCCACGGATCGGATCAATATGTCCCTGCAGGATGACGGCAGCCTGAAAGGGCTGTATACCTCGAAAGACGTCAACGCGGTCGCCACCCTGCAGCTCTTCTGAGCGCACGGCATTTTTTTCAGGGCAGCGCCTCGAAACGACGTACACCAAGATGCTGCCCACCACCCGTCTGATCACCCACCTGTCGGCTCAGGCGCAAGCGCAACAAGGCACCTTTGCGTTGTGCCACCGTCACCAGGGCCACATCGTCAACATAGTCCAGACGGCTCGTCTTCACAGATATCCAGGACGATGGGTTCAACCCCGGCGCCATCAGCAATTCCACAATATCCGGCCGTTCAGGCTCGGGGATGCCCCGAACATCGATACGCACACCCGACCAGGTCCGGCCAGGCGTTTGCAGCGCAAAATCCAGCGTCAGCGGCTTGCCCGAATAGGCCGATCTCCAGGGACCGGCCCCACCTTCAGTGGCTACAGCATCGGGTTGGATCGCCCCGACCGGCAAGGCGTCCCATGCCACCAGCTTCAAAGAAGCAAGCGGCCCCTCAGCCACCGGATCCACCCCAACCGCCGGCCGGGTGCCTTGTCGAAAGAAGGTTTCGACCTTATGGATCATGGCATCCTGCCGCATGACTGTCCCCACTCCTGAGCGAGCGTTGACCGAAAGCAGCATGCCAACGACCGTGCCGCGGGCAAGCAGCAGGCTGCCGCTCATACCCCGGGAGATCCGTTCACCATCCACCAAAGGTTTGATGCGCAGATAGGTGCTCAGATCGTTATCCACAATAGCCACCGCCATGGCACCCGTCGACCCGTCTCCGTTGACGAAGCGTACATGCGCTGTCCCCTCACCCTGCAAGGCCGTGTCGACAGCGCGCGGCAGAACCGACAGCGACTCGCCACACAGATGGCCTCGCACCCCGTTGACTTCAAACAGGCTGATATCGTCATCCAGATCGTGGCCGTCTCGCAGAACACCGAAAACAGGCTGGCGCCCTTCCCGCAAAAAATTGACACCCCCCTGGCCGGCAACGTGTGTCGGCATGATCAGATGACATTGATCCGCATATCTCGTCAGAAAACCCTGACCGATTTCCATGGGTGGCGATTCATCGGACAGAATGACGGACTGGCTGGCCAGGACCGGGGGTACGATGCCGGCCGCGACCAGCACGAAAACAGCCACGCGACGCAGCCAGCGCACAGAGATACGAACATCCATACTATGAAGAGATTCCACGCAATTTCATTCTGATGACACGCCCCCCGAGCCGGATGCGTTGTCCTTGATCGCTACATCGGGTTTGGGGCTGTCTTGCCGACACCATGCGAAGACTTTCCTGCATCCAGGAACAATATTAATCAGCGAACTGAGCACGGACAAAAGTCCGGTCAGCATCAGCAACAGAATGACCAGACTGCTCTGATGCTTGAGACGCACCCACCAGCTGGCTTCAAACTGGTAGTCCCCACCACCATAACGGTGAATGGTGGTTTGTTCCGCTGGCGCATAAACGATGACATCCATGGCGCTGGCGTCTTCCGATGAGACAGTCAGGCGGTTGACCCGCAGGAAGCCCTTGGGCATTCCCATCGGGTGATCGGAAGCGCTGATATCGACCCTGTCCCCGAGCATCAATACAGACTGCTCCGCCACGGTGCGTCCCGCCAAACGATCCTCGGACGCTGAAAACACCGCAATCTCGCCGGCGATCAGCATTTTCTGCGTACCCCAGGAAACGTCACGTCCCACCGTGATAGAGCCCGAAAATGGCAGCACGGCGACGCCACCGTCCTCTTGGGCAACAGCCTGTTCCAGCGTCAGTGCCGGCCAGATGACATTGACCCGGTCGCCAAGCGTGTTTATTGTCAGCCCCGTATCCCGTGAATCCAGCGAACCCAGGGATTGCGCCGTATTCACACGCCGCAGCGCCATCCGCAGTTCCCCGGACCTGGACATTTCGAGCTGCACATCAATCGGTGTATCTGGCGACGCCACCAGCCTGAGCCCACGCCGCATGGGGTCACCCGGAGTTTGCAGACGCTTCCATTGGCGCCCGCCGCACACAGGGTCTGTGACGCCCTGCGGTCTGGCAGTGTCCCCGTCCGCGCGCACACAAACAACCGCATCGCTCAAGTGCCACGATTGTGTATCCATCATTTGCACGCGCACGACCTCGGTGCGCGCCACCAGATTCAACTGCCAGGCAAGCTGCTGCAATGAAAACAACAGCGGCAGGCACAGTAAGCCGAAAACGGCTGCGACAAGCAGGCTGGCCCGCAGCCAATGTATCCGTCTACCACCGCAAGCCCGCTTCATCGCGCCGACACGCCCTGGAGGACCAGCACTTCCGCGGACGGCAGTTCCCGCCCGTAGCGCTCGCGATCAATGCGAACAATGGTCTCTGATGCAATTGCCCCAGAGGAAGCCGGGGGAAGGCCGATCTGGCATACATGATCAAAACTCGTCTGCCGGCCCTGCACCGGCCGGCAGCTTCCTTCTGTCGACGCGGTGCTGATGTAGATGTCCGTCGCACCGATCGAATTGATGTAGAAACGCA
>JBAYOJ010000284.1:0-3769 GCA_041678385.1 Burkholderiaceae bacterium
CGTCAGATTGGACCCGTGCCAACCCAGCCAGGGCATGCCATCGGCATCGCCCTGGTAAAGATCCAGTTTGTGCGCAAACTCATGGATGACAACGTTGACGTCGCTGCTGGCATCAGGGTCGCAATCTTCCCATGACAGAACGACCGGGCCGCCCTCCCAAGCCTCGCCCGCGGCTTCTTCGACATATTCATGCACGACACCGCTTTCGTCCACTTCGCTGCGCGGGATCAGAAAACCACCCGGGTAGATGATGATCTCGGTCCATCCTTCGTACATCACCGGGTCAAGATTCAAGATCGGCAAAGCCGCCTGTATGGCAATGGACAGCATCACGTCGTCAGTGATGGGCATATCGCGGGCGCCGCTGAAGCCCTTGCTTGCCAGCAGCCATGCGACGCGGCGTCGCAAGGCCTCTTCTTCTTCGGCATTCAGGCCGGCCAGAAACCGGTGCCGTCGCAGCGCCGCCGCCCACGATGCAGGCGCTATGGCCGCCAGTTCGCGCTCAACGCGCGACGGTCGCGCGCCCTTCCCCATCAACCAACGGAACATATGGCTACGGCCCCCGTCAGACGGGACAAGACACGGACGCCAGTACCGCCAACGGACCGGCCTGGCGGATGACATCGATCTGCCCTTCTTCCCGCACATACAACACACCGCCGAACGAGAGCGCATTGAGCGAGATCTCGGCGAAATGTTCTTTGCGGCGCGGCACGATCAGCATCCAGCCGTCTTCCACCAGCATATTGGAGGGCGGCACAAAACCGTTGGAATCCCGTTTCATCTGCAAGGTATCCAAAGCCAGCTCGTAGCCCCGCAGCATGCTGTGCGCGGATAGATCCGGGTCACTGCCCTCGCCCGCCACCACCCTTACAAAGCAGTGCCGCATGGGCAACTGCAAATGAATGAAGGCGGTCTGCTCACGCGCATCGGGATCCAGCGCCGGGCGGAACATCCGCAGACTGGCGTTACCGTCGCCCACCGGCATCCACTGCACATGCTTGTGCCGCTGACTGGCGCCCGCCAGCGTTCCACCATTGTGAAAGCCCAACCCGCCCGACGCCGACATCAAGTACGCCAGCGCCTGAAAATCCTCCAGTTCCAGTGCGGTGTCCTGCTCAATGAATTCTGTACGGGCCAATACCAAATGGCGCTGACCCAGAGGATACTTGTTGAGAATGGCGACATGATGCGTTCCCACCGGCCCGACTGTCAGGGCAGGCTCGGGCGGCAGGAAAGGGTTGAAGTTCGGGTCGCGGGGCCCGCCGGGTACGGCCTGCTTCTGCTGAAGCGCCTGCACATGCCTCAGCCTGAACGCCATCCCCTCGCTTTCCAGTGTGATTTCGTGAGCGGCCACAGGGAGTAACGCACCGGCTGAAATCGCTTGAGCGATGAGCTTGTCTACCGTTTGCATGAAGGGGGTTGCGCCCCCCCGTCCGGCCTGAATAACAGGGTCTGCGCTTTGATCTGTGGTCATGGATTCCTCCTGGCGTGAGTGCATCGCGTGAGACAGTATTGCAGTCATGTTACCCGAGCCCGATAGCGCCCTAACTGACAGGAACCATTATTGCTGATGGCTGGCTGGAACGCACTGGCCCCGGCGCCTCCAAGGCATCCGCCGAACGACGGCTCCGGATTTTCCAGCTGCACCCAGTTGTTCATCCACTCTTGGAATGGGAGAAACCAAATGAAAAAAACCTTGTGGATACCCCTTGTCCTGGCGCTTGCCGCCTTCACTGCCGGCTGCAACACCATGGAAGGCATGGGTGAAGACATCGAACGCGGAGGCGAGAAGATTCAGCAGGAAGCCCGCTGACCTGGCGCTAGAACGCGAGTCTCGCCGTTGGCAGCGCACGGCTCAAGCGAGATATCTGGTTGAGATCACCATTCAGGAGCGGTGAATGCCGCTCCTGAACCATTTAAGAGAGGAAAATATTCGGATGCGTGTGGCAGCTTAGGGCTTGATGCGACCGGCGACGCCTTCTGTGTGTGCTATAACGCCCGCAGTACTGGCGGATCGCGGCAAGAGGCCGCTCAGGAGAAAACAAGTGAGTGTACACACAGAAGTCAAACGCATCACCGTCCCCCAATTAACGGCCTACAAAGGCCAGAAAAAGATCGCGGCACTGACCGCCTATATTGCCCCGATTGCGCGGCTGCTCGACGAACACCTGGACCTCATCCTGGTGGGCGACTCTACCGCCATGGTGGGCTACGGCATGCCTGATACTTTGTCCATCACCCCCGAAATGCTGACTGCCCATGCGAAGGCGGTGGTCGATGCCACACGCCAGGTGTGCGTCGTGGTCGACCTGCCTTTCGGCAGCTATCAGGAATCCCCCGAAGCGGCTTTTCGCACGGCTGCCGCCATGATGGCCGGCAGTGGCGTGCAATGCGTCAAGATTGAAGGCACGGCCACGCTGGCGCCCACCACCCGCTTTCTGGTGCAACGGGGCATCCCGGTACTAGCCCACGTGGGCCTGATGCCCCAGTACATGAATGTCATGGGCGGCTTCAAGGCGCAAGGTTTCAACGATGAAGTCGCCGAGCGCATCGTACAGGACGCCCTCGCCCACCAGGAAGCCGGCGCCTTCGCCGTGGTGCTCGAAGGCGTTACCGAAGCATTGGGCAGACGCATCACCGAAACCGTGTCCATCCCCACCATAGGCATCGGCGCCTCGCCCGCCTGCGACGGCCAGATCCTGGTGACAGAAGACATTCTGGGCCTGAGCGGGCCGCGCATTCCGAAGTTTGCCCGCCAGTTCGCCGATGTCGGTTCCGTCATCAGCAATGCGGCGGCGCAATACGCTCGCGAAGTCCGCGAAGGCAGTTTCCCAGGCCTGGAAAACTGCTTCGGCGTAAAAAAATAAGCCTCAGGCCTACGGCTGGGTTGCCAGTCGCTGCAACGCCTGAAGCTCCGCTTCGTCGAAACCGGCCGCACGCCGGGCTTCCAGATTGAAAGGGCCGCGCAACCGCGGCGCCCGATATTTCTCGGCCAGTTGCTCGTAAGTCGCGACAGGGTCGCGGCCTTGCCGGGCGCACAGCCATTTGTACCAGTAATTGCCAATGGCCACATGACCCACTTCGTCACGCAGGATGATGTCCAGTATGGCAGCGCTTTCGTCATCGCCCGCCTGTGCGAGGCGACGGCGAATCGGCAGCGAAGCATCCAGCCCCCGCGCTTCCAGGGTGCGTGGCACAAGCGCTATACGGGCCAATAGGTCATCACGTGTTTTCTCGGCCATTTCCCATAAGCCGTCATGGGCAGGAAAGTCGCCATACGCGTGACCGAGCGCTTGCAGCCGCTGTGCAAGCAGATCAAAATGCGTGGCCTCTTCAACAGCCACCTGGCGCCATTCCTGATAAAACGTTTCCGGCATGCCCGGGAATCGCCATATGATGTCCAGCGCCAGATTGATGGCATTGAACTCGATGTGCGCCAAGGCATGCAGCAGCGCCGCCCGGCCTTCCACCGTCGACATGGCCCGGCGCGGCACCTGCGCTGGAGACACCAGCTCGGGCTGTACCGGACGGCCGGGCAGGCCGGGTAACGGGTTTAGATAGATATCGGTATCGACGACGGTCAGCGTCCGCAAGGACGCTACGGCCGCACATTTTTCTTGTGGCTGCCGGATGACCAGCGCATGGAGCGCCTGACGGCGCAATTCTGCGTTCATTTTCTGCGATTCGTTCATGGTGAAAGCGTAACCCGTTTCACCGGCAGTATGGTCTGCTCAGGCACGAAGTCGTATACTATGCATTGATGCAG
>JBAYOJ010000285.1:0-3760 GCA_041678385.1 Burkholderiaceae bacterium
CATCAGAGCCCGCATCATCTTGCCATAACAGTACGCCCAACTCTGCAAGCTGCAGGTTGGCTTCGGGGGTAGACATACTACGCAGTGCTGCCAAGAAGTTTATCGACGCCAGAGATCTGAACGATTCGGCTTCAGCCCACAGTTCGGTCGACAGTTTGATGTCTTGGGCTTGCGTGATACGCGGGATGACAGACAGCCACAACGCTAAAATAAAAAACAGGGACCCAAAGGCAGCGGCGAAAGATCTCATGGCAGATGTCCGGTTGTGGTGCACAACACGATTGTTGCATAATATTTCGCACCGGATTATCTGGCTTTGGGTCAGTTCAGGCTTGCGCCGCACTGGTCACAGAACCTGGCGCCAGCATCAACCACACAAACCAATCGAATCCTCACCAGACACAACGTAGCAGCTGTCTTCATCGATAGGGTCTTCCGCATTACTGGTTTGCGCCAGCACCAATAAACTGGCTGGGGCATACGTCTCATCGGAATTGGCAGTATCGCACGACGAAGCTAAATTGGCTAAGGCTAGAGCGGTCCCGCTCACCGACGATGCGGGTGATGGTAGACGGATCAACAAGCATGACCGCAGGGCATTTCCGCGGGCATGCAAGGCAGCGGGCGTGTCGGATTTCAAGTGGCACGACTTCCGGCATACTTTGGCGTCATGGCATGTACAGGCCGGCACACCGTTGATGGTGCTGAAAGAACTGGGCGGAAGGGAGCGAATTGAAATGGTGCAGAAGTACGCACACTTGGCTCCCAGCCACTTGGCCGCGCATGCCAACACGGTCAAGTTTTGGTCAAACTCGGAGCAGGAACAAAAAACGCCGCTTGCGGGAGCGGCGTAATTGCTTGACTTATCAAGGGAATTCTGGGGTGACCGATGGGGCTCGAACCCACGACAACCGGAATCACAATCCGGGACTCTACCAACTGAGCTACGGTCACCACTGGTTTTCGTACCCGACCTACTGTAAGGTCTGCAGCAGCGAAAGAACAGCGATTCTAGCACAAAAACCAAAGCTATGTAAGGGGCAACAAACGGGGCCACCCCTTACAGCCACCCCCACCCTCAATTCGGGTCGCGGGCAGCGCGGCCACCCACCATGGCCATCAGGCTTGCCACGAAGGCGCCGACCAGCAAAGCAGCAAAGGCCCATAGCGCCAATGCAGCGGCAGCCTTACGGGCAGCGTCCGCCGCGTCACGTGCCGCATCCACTGCCTGCTGACGCATCTGCTCGGCATTTGTCAGAACCTGTTCGACCCGCTGGCGTGCTTCTGCTTCTGAAACGTCACCCTGTACGGCTATCACCCGTGCGACATACTCACGGTCTTCAGGCGACATATCACCCCTCACTGCGCTGATGGTCACCAGTCGGACCAGTTCAGCCCTGGCGGATTGCGGATCGGCGGCCGGGTTGGGCTGTTCGCCACGCAGCAATTGATCGACCACATAGTCTGCGGAAGGCAGGCCCGCAGCCTCACTATCCGACCCCTCACCCTGACTCATACCTGCCGCA
Source organism: Burkholderiaceae bacterium (assembly GCA_041678385.1). Taxonomy (GTDB): domain Bacteria; phylum Pseudomonadota; class Gammaproteobacteria; order Burkholderiales; family Burkholderiaceae_B; genus Yanghanlia. The sequence goes on from JBAYOJ010000285.1 coordinate 1,527, forward strand.
GTGGCCGCGCCACCCACGGCCGCTGTCGCCACTACGCCCTGTGCGAGGGCTGCCCCGCCTCTTGCCGCCGTCCCGACCACCGCCGATACTGCCGAGCCAAAAAGCGCCAGACTGACGAGCGCGCTCAGTGCCCAGACTGCCAGGCCATGCGCCGTATCCCTGAAATACACCTCGTCGGAATACGCCGGCGCCCACATCGGCCGCAAGCGCCCGGTGACATAGCCTGCCACGCCATACGCCAATATCTGAACGATGAAAAGCCATGCGATGGCGCCCAGCCCTATACCCATGGCGCTCGCACCCTCGCCCTCATGCGGCGACATGGCGATGAACCCCAGGCCCATTCCACCGGTCAGTAAAGTGATGGACAGCGCAGAGGCGATGACGGTGCCGGCAAAAACCGCTGCCCACGAAATGGCGGCGCGAGGTTGATACATGACGGCAACGGATCCATCGCGTGCCGTTGTAGCCGTTGAATAGGCCATGAGACGCTCCTGTTGTGATTATGAATGTGGATGCTGGTGACAAGGTCTGCTCAAGTCAGCAGAGCGATCAGGATGATGATGGGGATGGGCACCCCGAGCAGCCAGAGCAATATTGAACGCATGCACGCCTCCTACTGTTGGACAACCCCATGTGGATACATTCCACGTCCGGGGCACAGGCTTTCGTCGATACCTCCAGCAATTACCGGGCCGCGCCAGAAACAAGGCATCGGGTACACTCGGAAATCCGCGCGATCCCCTCCTGACGGCGATACGGTGTATGCATGACGACCCTGCAACTGCTCTTTGATGAGTACTGGCCTCATCTCGCGCTGCTGCTCAGCGTGGTGGTGGGTAGCACTGCCGCCATCCATGCCGCCATGACCAAAAGCGACGTCCGGGCCGCCATCGCATGGGTGGGGGTCATCATCATGTCGCCGCTGCTGGGCCCACTCTTTTATCTGATCGCAGGTATTAACCGTATCCGGCATGATCACATCTCAGATCAGCGCAACCGCAGCCTCAGGCAATACATCGTCGGGCCGCCAGTCGCTTCTATCGACATTGCACACCTGGCGGCCCCTCAATTCATTTCCCTGCATACACTGGGCAATCGTTTGAGCCGCTTCGCCTTGCGCGACGGCAATCACGTACGCATTCTGCAAAGCGGCGACCATGCCTACCCGGCAATGATTGCCGCCATCGACGCTGCTGAACGAACCATCGCGCTGGAAACCTATATCTTCGACAACGACTCTCAGGGCCGCCTGTTCGTCGAAGCGCTGGCTCGTGCCTGCCAGCGAGGCGTGGAAATACGTGTACTCATTGATGCCATCGGTGTGCGTTATTCCCGCCCCTCCATCACTTGGTCACTGCGTCGCCATGGCATCCGCTACGCACTGTTCATGACCAACCCGTTGGGTATGCGCATGCCGTACGCCAACCTGCGCAGCCACCGCAAGATACTGGTGGTGGACGGGCGCATCGGCTTTACCGGTGGCATGAATATCCGCGAAAACTTCGTCTCCACCACTGCGGGTGAAAAATCCTCCAACGACACGCATTTCCAGGTCGAGGGGCCGGTGGTACTGCAATTGATGGCCATTTTTGCCCATGACTGGGAATTCACCACCAAAGAAACGCTGCCTTTCGACAAATGGGTCGCCCATGACTGGGACCCGCCTGCGCCCTATGTCGCGGCGCGCTGCATTCATTCCGGGCCCGATCGCTACGTTGCCAGCACCCATAACCTGCTGCTGGGCGCCTTTGCTGTCGCACAGCATCACATCCGCATTCAATCGCCCTACTTCCTGCCTGATCAGGTACTGATGGGCGCCATCAACACCGCCGCGCGGCGCGGTGTGCTGGTGGACATCGTCATTCCAGGTCAGAACAATCTGCGCCTGGTCAATTACGCCATGACGGCTCAGCTCGATCAGGTGCTGCGGGCCGGATGTCGTGTATGGCGCGCCGGCGGCAACTTCAATCACGCCAAGCTGACCACCATCGACGGCGCCTGGTCGCTGATCGGTTCATCAAACCTCGACCCTCGCAGCCTGCGCTTGAATTTCGAACTCGATATGGAAATCTACAGCCGTGATCTTGCGCGCCGCCTTGAAGACCTGATTGATCTGGAAATTTCGCATTCGGAAGCCGTCACGCTGGAATCGCTGGCAGCCATTCCATTTCGCAAACGCCTGCGCAACCGTGTCATCTGGCTGGCCAGCCCTTACCTATAGGCCGCGCTGC
>JBAYOJ010000286.1:0-3760 GCA_041678385.1 Burkholderiaceae bacterium
GATCCGGGCCTTTGAAGAAACGGTGGTCGAACTGGCCATGGAAGGCCTGGTACACGGGCCGGCACACTCCAGCATCGGTCAGGAAGGCGGTGCCGCCGGGTCCATCGTGTCGCTGAGGGCGGACGACCAGATCAATGGTTCGCATCGCGGTCATCATCAGTTCCTGAGCAAGGCATTGGCTTATGTCACGCCTAGCGGCATGGATCCCAAAGCGGAACTCTCCCCCGAAGTGCATACGCTGCTGCAGCGTACTCTGGCAGAGATTATGGGCCTCGCTCAGGGCTTCTGCCGTGGCCGTGGTGGTTCCATGCATCTGCGCTGGGAAGAAGCGGGGGCTCTTGGTACCAATGCCATCGTGGGCGGCGGTGCGCCGCTGGCCGCTGGTGCCGCCTGGGCGCACAAGCATGCGGGTACCGATGCCGTGGCCGTCACCTATTTTGGCGATGGCGCGGTGAATATCGGTTCGGTCCTCGAAAGCATGAACCTGGCGGCAGCCTGGAAGCTGCCGCTGTGTTTCTTCATAGAAAACAATCTCTATGCAGTGTCGACCCATGTGTCCGAAGCGACGGCCGAACCGCGCCTGTCAGCGCGCGGCCAGGCGTTCAACATCCCCAGCTGGAAGGTGGACGGCATGGACCCGCTGGCTGTGAATCTGGCCATGGAACAGGCCTTGCAGCACATGCGGGCGGGCAAGGGGCCGACCATCATCGAAGCCGAGGTTTACCGTTATTTCCACCAGAATGGCGGCTTTCCGGGCAGTGCTTTCGGTTATCGGTCCAAGGAGGAAGAGCAGGCCTGGCGCGAGCGTGACCCGCTGGATGCGCTGGGCAAGCGCATGATCGCCCGTGGGTTGATCACGGCTGAAGAAATCGCTGCCTTGCGCCAGCGCATCCAGGCTTCCATGAATCAGGCCGTCACAGCGCTGACGGAAGCCGACCCAGAGAGCACGCGCGGCAAGAAGAGGATACGTCCTGAACTCTGGCCCAAGGCCGACTTCCGGGATGTCGGCATTCGCGGTGACCTCAGCGAACTGGAAGGTGCACGCACCGAAGAACAGGAATTCTTTCAAGGCAAGCTCGAAGAGGGCAAGTTCATTGATGCGGTGGCCGACGTCATGGCGCGCCGCATGGAAACGGATGACGGCGTGGTGGTGCTGGGCGAGGACGTGCATCGCCTGAAGGGCGGCACCAATGGTGCGACGCGCGGCCTGAAAGACCGGTTTCCTGACCGTGTGCTGGGCACCCCCATCAGCGAGAACGCGTTCGCGGGGCTGGGCGGCGGGATGGCCATGGATGGCCGTTTCAGGCCGGTGGTCGAATTCATGTATCCGGACTTCATGTGGGTGGCTGCCGACCAGGTTTTCAATCAGATCGGCAAGGCGCGCCATATGTTTGGCGGCGATATCAATGTGCCGCTGGTTTTGCGCACCAAGGTCGCCATGGGGTCGGGCTATGGTTCGCAGCACTTGATGGACCCGGTTGGCATTTTTGCGACCAGCCCGGGCTGGCGCATCGTCGCGCCTTCCACGCCATTCGACTATATCGGCCTGATGAATGCCGCGCTGCAGCTCAACGATCCCGTGTTAGTCATAGAGCATATCGACCTTTACGCTTCAAACGGCTTGATTCCGGTTGACGATCTTGATTACCAGATCCCGTTTGGCAAGGCGGCGGTGCGCCGGGAGGGCGAGAGCATGACTGTGCTCACCTATCTGTCCATGGTGGCGCACAGCCTGGAAGCCGTGGAACAGACTGGCGTGGATGCTGAAGTGATCGACCTGCGCTGGCTGGACAGAGCCAGCCTGGACTGGGACACCATCGGTGCCAGCATCCAGAAGACCAATAATGTGCTGATCGTGGAACAGGGTGCCCAGGGCACATCCTATGGCGGCTGGCTTGCAGACGAAATCCAGCGTCGTTATTTCGACTGGCTCGACCAGCCCGTTCAGCGGGTCACGGGCGGTGAAGCTTCTCCCAGCATCAGCAAGGTTCTTGAGCGTGCGGCGCACGCCCGTACCGAAGAGGTGGTTGAAGGGCTTCAGGAAATCCTGCGGAATCAGGGCCTCGGTGGTCACAATGGCTGAATGCAAACTCATACTTGATCTATCGCGCGGTATCGATGCGCAGGGAAGGCGAACATGGCAATACTGATACGCATGCCCGAGGTGGCGGCCAATACGGATTCGGCGGTCATTGTTTCGTGGGCCAAGAAGGAAGGCGATCCGGTTGTAGAAGGGGAATGCCTGGCAGAAATCGAAACCGAAAAAGCGGTTATTGAGTTCAACGCCGAACAATCCGGGGTGCTTGGCCGCATCCTGGTGCAGGCAGGTAAGGACACCGAGGTGGGGACGCCGATAGCGGTATTGCTTGAGGCAGGCGAAAGCGATGCCGACCTGGCTGCGCTGCTGTCGGCGGATGAAGGCAAGACAGCAGACCAGGCCGCGCAAGCCGGCCCCGCTGCCACTGCCGGCGTTGAGCCAGCCCCTGTTCCAAGCGCGGCTGCCGCACAAACGGATGCAAACGCCGCGTCGGGCGACTCTGCCCGCATCTTCGCCAGCCCGTTGGCCAGGCGCCTGGCCCGCGAAGCAGGGGTGGATCTTTCCAGCCTGCACGGCAGCGGCCCCCAGGGGCGCATCATCAAGCGCGATGTGCGTACTGCTCAAGCTGCCCGGCCAGCGGCGGCACCTGTTGCCGCGCAAGTTCCGGCGGCAGGGGCTGCGACGGATGGGGGCCGGCCCTACACAGAAATTCCACACACCAGCATGCGGCGCACGATCGCGCGTCGCCTCAGTGAAAGCAAGCAGACGGTGCCGCATTTCTATCTGCGTGCCGACTGTCGCGTCGATGCCTTGCTCGATTTACGCGCAAAAATCAATCAGCGTGCATCGCGCAAGATCTCGGTCAATGATCTCATTGTCAAGGCGGTGGCGGTCGCCCTGCGTGAAGTCCCCGACATGAATGTCAGTTGGGCTGATGCTGCGCTGCACAAATACGATGCCATCGATATATCGGTGGCCGTGTCCACGCCGGCAGGGCTGATCACGCCAGTGGTGAAAGCGGCGGATGCCCGATCGATATCCATCATCAGCAGTGAAATTGCCGACCTGGCGCAACGCGCTCGCGAGGGCAGGCTGCAGCCGCATGAATATCAGGGGGGCAGCTTCACGATCAGCAATCTGGGCATGTATGGCGTGCAGGAATTTGCCGCCATCATCAACCCGCCCCAGGCGGCTATTCTTGCGGTGGGTGGTGTTGAGCGCCGGCCTGTTGTGAACGACGAAGACGAACTGAGCATTGCATCTATCATGACGGTGACGCTTTCCGTGGATCATCGCGCTGTTGACGGTGCGCTTGCGGCCCAATGGCTGGGCATATTCAAAGAGATCGTCGAAAATCCCCTGTCTGCTCTCATCTGAAGATTAAAAATGAAAACTGATCAATTCGATATCGTGATTGTTGGGGCGGGGCCGGGCGGTTATGTGGCGGCGATCCGGGCTGCGCAATTGGGCATGCGTGCTGCAATCGTGGAAAAAGCTGAACTGGGTGGGGTTTGCCTGAACTGGGGTTGCATTCCCACGAAGGCCATGCTCCGGTCAGCCGATGTGTTGCGCCTGATGCGCAAGGCCGACCAATTCGGCATCAAGGCGGTGCAGCCGGAACCCGACCTGCAGGCAATCGTGGCCCGTTCACGCAAGGTGGCGGCTCAATTGCAGCGGGGTGTGACGCACCTGATGAAGAAGAACGGCATCACGGTCATCAAC
>JBAYOJ010000287.1:0-3739 GCA_041678385.1 Burkholderiaceae bacterium
ATGACCGATCTGGCCCGCGATTTTCGCAATACGCTCAACGAGCGTTGCGTGGTGGCGGTGCCGCCGGTGTCGGCTGAGCACGTATCCGCCGACGGCACTCGAAAATGGCTTTTTGATGTTGGCATGGGTAACGCCATTGAAACCGTTTTCATTCCGGAAGATGATCGTGGCACCTTGTGTGTTTCCAGTCAGGCCGGCTGCACCGTGGCCTGCCCATTCTGCTCTACCGGCTATCAGGGCTTCAATCGCAACCTGAGCACTGCGGAAATCATCGCGCAGCTCTGGCATGCGCGTCGCGAACTGCAGCGCGATCTTGCTTCGGCGCGATTGCCGGGTGGCGAACCTGCAAACGCCGAACGCGTCGTCAGCAACGTGGTGATGATGGGCATGGGCGAGCCCTTGCTCAATTACGACCAGGTTCTGGCAGCCCTGCGCCTGATGCTTGATGACAACGCCTACGGCTTGTCGCGTCGCCGTGTGACCGTTTCCACCTCGGGCGTCGTACCCATGATGGACCGTCTGGCGCGGGATTGCCCTGTTGCGCTTGCCGTTTCCCTTCATGCGCCCAACGACGAATTACGTGACCGTCTGGTGCCGCTCAACCGCAAGCACCCTCTGCGCGAGCTGCTCGATGCCTGTAACCGGTATCTTGAGCACGCGCCCCGCGACTTCATCACTTTCGAATACATCATGCTGGACGGCGTCAACGATGCCGACGAGCATGCCAGGCAGCTCATCGATATCGCGCAGCAGGTGCGCTGCAAGTTCAATCTGATTCCCTTTAATCCGTTTCCGCAGTCGGGGCTGAAGCGTTCTCCTCAACATCGTGTCCGTTTGTTTGCGCAGATTCTCATGGACGCTGGCGTTGTCACGACGGTGCGCAAGACGCGGGGCGATGATATTGCGGCAGCCTGTGGTCAGCTTGCGGGTGATGTCAGGGACAGAACCCGTATTGAGCAGCGCCTGCCCAACCGGGCCGCTATAGACGACCGGTCCGGCACCGACAATATTCAGGAGCTTGGATGACTGAACCTTTGCTGAAAGAAGAACAACAACAGGATGTCCCGGCATCGGTGGGGGCTCAGGCGCCGGTGGGTGTAGGAGCGACCTTGCGAGGTATGCGCGAGGCGCGTCGCATCTCCGAAAGCGAGGCATCTCAGCGGCTGAAGTTTTCCATCAGGCAGATACGGGCCCTGGAATCCGAAGACTGGGGCAGCCTTCCGCCAGGGGTGCCCCTGCGTGGTTTCGTGCGCAATTATGCCCGCTACCTGGAAGCGGATGTCGACGCCATCCTGCTTTTGCTCGACAATCAGATCGGGACAAGCAGGCCGCAAGGCATAGTTTCCGTGTCCAGCGTTCAGGCATCGGTCAGTGCCGACAACGCGCTGCCGGGTGGCAGCGAAGCGGCCCACTGGCCGTGGGGCTGGTTTTTCATCATTCTGGCTATTCTGGCCGTTGCGGCGTTCTATGCGGTCGATCGCGGTTGGGTGCCAGAATCGTGGCTGATATTCGATTGGCTCAAGGCCATTGCGAACAATGAGTAATACTGCCGTTCAGGAAAGCATTCCCTCGTCAGTGGGTGCCGCTGGCAGGCGGCCCACGCGCGCCGCAGCGGTAAGCTGGGGCGCACGGGTTGTGAACATCGGTGGCGGTGCGCCAGTCGTGGTGCAGTCCATGACCAACACCGATACCGCTGACCCGATTGCCACCGCCATACAGGTCAAGGAACTGGCCATGGCGGGTTCCGAAATCGTCCGCATCACAGTCAACACGCCAGAAGCTGCCGCGGCGGTGCCCGCCATACGCGAACAGCTTGACCGTATGGGTGTCGATACACCGTTGGTGGGCGACTTTCATTTCAATGGCCACAAGCTGCTGACGCAGTTCCCGGAATGCGCGCAGGCCTTGTCCAAGTACCGCATCAATCCCGGTAATGTGGGGGGCGGTAAAAAGCGCGAAGACAATTTCGCCCAGATGATAGAAGTGGCTTGCCGCCACCAGAAACCGGTGCGCATTGGGGTTAACTGGGGTAGCCTGGACCATGAACTCATGGCGCGCATGATGGATGACAACAATCGTCGTGCGCAGCCCTGGGAAGCGGCTGCTGTCATGCGCGATGCGCTGGTGGTGTCGGCCATCGATAACGCGCGTCGGGCCGAAGCCTTGGGGCTGGCACCCGATGCCATCATCCTTTCCTGCAAAGTCAGTCATGTGCAGGACCTCATCACCGTCTATCGCGACCTGGCGGCACGTTGCGATTACCCCTTGCATCTGGGCTTGACCGAGGCCGGTATGGGCAGCAAAGGTATTGTGGCGTCGACGGCGGCACTGGCCGTGCTGCTACAGGAAGGCATTGGAGACACCATACGCATCTCGCTCACGCCCGAACCGGGTGGCGATCGTACTCGGGAAGTCATCGTCGCACAGGAAATCCTGCAAAGCATGGGCTTGCGCGCTTTTACCCCCATGGTGGTGGCGTGCCCAGGTTGTGGCCGCACCAGCAGTACCTTCTTTCAGGAGCTGGCCGATAGTATCCAGTCCTACCTGCGCCAGCAGATGCCGGTCTGGAAATCGCGCTACCCGGGTGTCGAAAGCATGAATGTGGCCGTCATGGGTTGCGTCGTCAACGGGCCCGGCGAAAGTCGCCATGCCGATATCGGCATCAGCCTGCCTGGCACTGGTGAAGTTCCTTCCGCACCGGTTTTCGTCGACGGGGAACGCACTGTCACTCTGAAGGGCGACACCATCGCCCAGGAATTCCAGCAAATTGTCGAGGACTACGTTGAACGTCGATATGGCGCCGGCGGCCCCTCCCAGAACACGATAGATTCATGACCCAGTCGTTTGAGAAAGTACGTGCCCTGACGGGCATGAAGGACATCCTTCCGCATGAAAGTGCAGCCTGGGAAGAGCTCGAAGCCCTCGTGCGCGAATGGTTGGCATCCTATGGTTATCGGAACATGCGTACCCCCGTGCTGGAACACACACGCCTGTTCGCCCGGGGCATAGGCGAAGTGACCGACATCGTCGAAAAAGAAATGTATTCTTTTCGCGATTCTCTGAATGACGAGCAACTGACCATGCGCCCGGAGTTCACTGCGGGCATGGTGCGGGCCACCATCGAACACAACCTGCTCTACGAGCGTCCGCAACGGGTCTATTGCATGGGGCCGGTGTTTCGGCACGAGCGTCCGCAGCGGGGCCGCTATCGGCAGTTTCACCAGATCGATGTGGAAGCTCTCGGTTTTGCCGGCCCCGACGTCGATTCTGAACTCATTGTGATGCTGGCGCGACTTTGGAAGCGCCTGGGCCTGCAGGATATTCGTCTTGAATTGAATTCCCTGGGCCAGGCCGATGAACGCGCCGCCCATCGTCAGGCGCTGGTTGAGCACCTGGAAAAGCATATTGATGTGCTCGACGATGAGGCTCGCCGCCGTATGCACAGCAATCCGTTGCGGGTACTGGATACCAAGAATCCCGCCATGCAGGATATGGCCAATCGGGCGCCGCGGCTGTTTGACTTCCTGGGGCCGGAATCGCGTGCGCATTTTGACGGCGTCTGCCAGCGCCTGCAGGACGCCGGCATTGAGTATCAGCTCAACCCGCGCCTGGTGCGGGGTCTTGATTACTACAACCTCACCGTCTTCGAATGGGTGACCGACCGGCTGGGTGCCCAGGGCACCGTGTGTGGCGGCGGCCGTTATGATGGACTGCTTGAGTTATTGGGTGGCAAACCTGC
>JBAYOJ010000288.1:0-3734 GCA_041678385.1 Burkholderiaceae bacterium
GGAGACAACACACCATGCGTCATACCTCCAAACTGATTGCTTCACTGCTGTTGGCGGTTCCCGGCTTGCTGCTCGGGCCCGCACAGGCCCAGACCGATGACTACCCCAACCGTGCGATCACAATGATCGTGCCCTTCCCTGCTGGCGGCCCGACCGACATCGTGGCACGCCTGATGGCCAAGCAGATGGGCGACCAGATGGGCCAGAGCATCGTCGTTGAAAACCGTGGCGGCGCCAGCGGCACCATCGGCATGCAGGCTGCAGTCAACGCCAAGCCCGACGGCTACACCATTCTTTACAACACATCGTCGATCGCGCTGAGCACCATTCTGTACAAGAATCTTTCCTACAACCCGGAAAAAGACTTCGCGGCCGTCACTTCGACCGCCACTGTACCGATGGTGCTGCTTGCCCACCCCTCGGTACCCGCCAACAACATCAAAGAATTCATCGACTACGCCAACAAGAATCCCGGCAAACTGTCGTACGCATCGTCCGGCGCGGGCAACGTCACCCACCTGACAGCCTTCCTGTTCTCGCAATCCGCGAATATCGATGCCGTTCACGTACCGTATCGCGGCAGTGCCCCCGCCATGATCGACCTTGTCGGTGGCCAGGTCGACTACATGACCAACACCCTGAACGATTCCCTGCAGTTTGTCCGCGATGGGCGCCTCAAGGCCTTGGCCATCACCACTGCCGATCGCAGCGAGCAACTGCCCGACGTGCCCACCCTGGCTGAAACCGTCATGCCTGGTTTCGAAAGCGGTGCATGGCAAGGTATTGTGGCCCCGACCGGCACGCCTGAAGCCATCATCAATCGCTTGAATGAAGAAGCCCTGAAGGCCCTTCAATCCGATGAAGTGAAATCTCAGCTGGACCAGCAAGGCACCCAGATCCTGGGTTCCACCCCTGCAGAGTATCAGGCCTACATTTCCAGCGAAATCGTGCGCTGGGGCAAGGTCATCGAAGCTGCCGGCGTCAGCCTGGACTAAGCTGCCACCACGGTCGCCCGGCGGCTGCTTAGCCGAAGGCCGGCACCATAACGGTGCCGGCCTTCGGCTGCCACGGGTCATTTCGGGTATATTTCCAGACACCATCCGCTGGTCCGGAACCTGACACAGGAGAATGTCTTGCCCATCTTCACCGTTCACCTCAGCGCCGGCCATACGCCGGAACAGAAAACCGCGCTGCTGAAGCAGTCTACCGATGCGGTCCTTGAATCGCTGAACGCACCGCTGCCCAGCATTCGTTTCGCGCTGCACGAACTTCCCGCCGACAGCACCATAGTGGCCGGTAAAATGGGGGCGGCGCAGCTGCTCTACATTGGATATCTTATCGAAGGCCGCAGCCCTGAACTCAAGGCGGCTCTCATTGCAGCACTCAGCGCCGCTGCGTCAGCCAGCATTGGTATCTCGCAGCAGAATGTCAGGGTCATCATCCACGACATCCCTAAAACCGATATAGGCGTCGCAGGCGGCATTACCGCACTGGCCGCCGGTCGTTGACACAGGCTGGCAACCCACCGCCTGATTCCCGGTTCCACCCGCGCCCCCCGCAACCCAAAGGGGGCGTTTCTTTACCAACCTATAAATCACGGAGACAACACTCTATGCGTCACCCCTTCAAACTAATCGCGTCCATGCTTCTGGCAGTTCCCGGCCTGCTTCTGTCGCCGGCACAAGCCCAGACCGGCGATTATCCCAACCGGGCCATCACGATGATCGTGCCCTTCCCCGCCGGCGGCCCGACCGATATCGTGGCCCGCCTGATGGCCAAGCAAATGGGCGATCAAATGGGCCAGAGCATCGTGGTCGAGAACCGCGGTGGTGCAGGGGCCACCATCGGGATGCAGGCAGTTGCCAGCGCCAAGCCCGACGGCTACACCATTCTTTACAACACGTCGTCGCTCGCCCTGAGCAGCATCCTTTACACCAATCTTTCCTACAACCCCGAAACGGACTTCGCGGCCATCACCTCGACCGCTACCGTGCCGATGGTGCTGCTCACCCACCCCTCAGTGCCCGCCAATAACGTCCAGGAATTCATCGACTATGCCAGCAAAAACCCGGGCAAGCTGTCGTATGCCTCGTCCGGTGCCGGCGTCATCACGCACTTGGCAGCATTTCTGTTTTCTCAGTCGTCCAATATCGATGCCGTACACGTGCCTTACCGCGGCAGCGCCCCGGCCATGATCGACCTCGTGGGCGGGCAAGTCGAATACATGACCAACACCCTGAACGACTCCCTGCCTTTCATTCGTGATGGGCGTCTGAAAGCTCTGGCCATCACCACTGCTCAACGCAGCGATAAACTGCCTGATGTCCCAACCTTGGCTGAAACCGTCATGCCCGGCTTCGAGACAGGCGCATGGCAAGGCTTGATGGCCCCGGCCGGTACGCCCGAAGCCATCATCAATCGCCTGAACGAAGAAGCCCTCAAAGCCTTGGAATCCGACGAAATTCGCGCTCAACTGGCCTCGCAAGGCACACACAGCCTTGGCTCCACCCCCGAGGAATACCAGAAGTACATTTCCAGCGAAATTGTCCGCTGGCGCAAGGTGATCCAGGACGCTGGCGTAGAACTGAACTAAGAATCAGCAAGGGACCCAAGCTCAGCACTCGCCTCCCCGATACAAATATCGAATAGAGTGCGCAGAATTTCATATTGGACAGTCGATATGCCTTAGGTCAGACTGTTCCGTCTCCGGCTCACCCCCCATACAGAGGGGCGCCGGAGACAGCGCCACTATTCCAGAAGATAACCGGAGACCTTTATGTCGACCCGTAGAAAATTCCTTTCCCGCTTGTCCGCCACTGCTCTGGCAGTATGCGCAATCAGCGTCGGCGCCAGTCAGGCCCAGGCGGCCTATCCGGAAAAGCCCGTCACCTTCATGGTGCCCTATTCCGCCGGCGGGCCTACTGACCTGATCGCACGGCAACTGGCCCAGGGTCTAGGCGAATTGTGGGGTCAGTCTGTCGTCGTCGAGAACCGCACCGGCGCAAGTGGTATCGTCGCGCTCTCGGCCCTGAACCGCGCCGCAGCCGACGGCTACACTTTGGGCATCATGGTGACACCCGTCACCGCCATTGCGCCGCTCACGCAAAAAGACTTCCCGCTTGACGTCACCAAAGACTTCACCGCCGTCACCGACCTGGTCGATTACGCCCTCGTGCTGCTCGCAGGCCCGCAGGCCCAAGCCAGCACATTGAAAGAGCTCATCAACCGTGCCAAGGCCGATCCCCAAGCCATCAGCTACGGCTCTTCAGGCATAGGCGGCACCAATCACCTGGCCGGCGAGTTATTCTCGCGCGCCGCCGGCGCAACCATGCTGCACGTTCCCTACAAAGGCAACGCGCCGGCCATCAGCGATGCCATGGGCGGGCAAATCAGCTTTGTCTTCGCCCAGACCGACGCCGCCATCGGCCTGGCCGATAGCGACAAGTTCACCGCCCTGGCAATCACATCCGCCGAACGCAACCCCGCTGTGCCCAATATACCCACGCTCATTGAACAGGGCCTGGACGTTACCGTCGGGGGCTGGACCGGCGTCATGGGCCCAGCCGGTCTGTCTCCGGAAATTGTCAAAATATTGGAAGACAGCATCGCAAAGGTGAAGGACTCGCCCGCTTTCAAGGAAAGAATGGCAGCCCTCGGCTTCGTGATCACGCCCACCTCTTCTGAAGCCTTCACCAAGCGCGTCAAGGAAGAACGCGACTTCTGGAAGAAGAAGA
>JBAYOJ010000289.1:0-3707 GCA_041678385.1 Burkholderiaceae bacterium
ATCGGGGATTGCCGATTGATACTGCACGACCGGAAGATCAGGCCGGCTCAGCAACAAGGAGACAGGCAAGCCAAAGCCGGAGAGTGAACGCGAGAGCGCAATCATGTCTGCCCGAACGCCCGAAGCCTCGAAACTGAAGAACCGCCCCGTACGGCCGCAGCCGACGATGGTTTCATCCATGATCAACAGCATGCCATGACGGCGGCACAGCGTGTCAAGATCCCGTAGCCACCGCCAGCTAAGAACATCAATGGCGCCTTCGCCAAGGACTGTTTCCACCACAACGGCAGCCGGCGTTTCGCTGTGCCGCCACTGCGTATCAAGCTGGCGTTCAAGATAAGCCATGGTATCTACGTCTGGGCCGAAGCTACCGTCGTAAGGCATGAAATACGTGTTGCCCACACCGGTACTGGCTGCCCAGACAGCCGGCGGCTTGAATTCTGCATCACCGTGGCCTTGCCCGTCATCCATGACGGGATCGGCGCGCCGACCTGGCTCACCGGGCTCACGCATGGAAAAACCCCGCCTGGCGACGTGATCGCAACAGGTGAACGAAACCACATTGCGACGACCGGTGGCTCGTCGCGCAACCTTCAACGCAGCCTCGACCGAGGCCGCAGCCGTCGTACCGGTATGCTGGATCTTGTATTCCCAGCCACGTGGGCGCAACAGATAACTGGTGATGGCGTCGCGGAAGTTGTCAAGGGCCCTGACGGGGTCGGCCGACGAACGCTGCTCGCGCAACTGACGCCGTAGCATCTGCATCAGCAGGGGGTTGTCATGCCCGTAGTTCAGCGCACCTGCCGCGCTGCTGAAATCAATGTATTGCCGGCCGCAGGCATCCGCCAACATCGAACCCTGGGCTCGTGTGAAAAGGCTGGAACCCGCTGTTCGGGCGTAATCCCGGACATGGGATTGCACCCGCTCCAGTATTCTTGGTTCGATCACGGTCTACTCCCCTGGCAGGCGCAGCCTGTAGTTCGAGTCGCCGTACCCTTCAAACCGCTATACCCGATTCCGGCTGAGTGCCATCATCCAACGGAACATCGAGCAAGGGCGATGCCGCTTCGGGCGGCACCGATACGACGGGATGGGTGGACTCCATAAGTGCCACGATACGCTCAAGCGAAAGCGTGATGGTGGCCTGTTCCAGTTCAGGCAAGGCGTTAAGCGCTTCAGCCAATTTCTGCTGCAGAGGTGAAGGCGTATCACGCACCAGATTACGGCCCGATTCGGTTGCAGACACCATCACGATGCGACGGTCTTCACGGCTGCGTTCACGCAATACCCAGCCTTTGTCTTCAAGGCGATCAAGAATGCCGACAACGGTGCTGGGGCTCACGTGGATTTCGCGGCTGATTGCCGTCGTAGTGAGAGGCCCGTTCTCGACGACCGCCCGCAGGCAGACCAACTGCGGTGCCGTGATGTTGCTGTAGGCAGCGAGCTGGCGGGAGTGGAGGGCAATAGCGCGTGTAATACGCCGCAATGCCCGCAATATGCGCAAATCGTACTGGGGCGCGGAATCCAGAGAAACCATCATCTACCCGAAAGAATGGAACTGTATATATTTGAATATTAATGGTATTAGGGGGCGGCCCGGGCGTCAACCGCGAGCGAAAAGCGGGCGGCCAACCGTGGGTATTGAACCACGGTTGGCCGCCCACCATTCATTCAGGCCGTGCCACCCACGGTCAGCCCTTCCATGCGCAACGTAGGCATGCCGACGCCGACCGGGACACTCTGCCCTTCCTTGCCACACGTACCGACACCGGAATCCAGGCGCATGTCGTTTCCTATCAAACTGACCCGCGTCATGGCATCGGGGCCATTGCCGATCAGCGTGGCGCCCTTGACAGGGGCCGTGACCTTGCCGTTTTCAATCAGATAGGCTTCGGAGGCTGAAAAAACGAATTTCCCGCTGGTGATATCAACCTGGCCGCCGCCAAAATTGGCGGCATATAAACCCTTCTTCACCGAAGCAATGATTTCTTCAGGCGGGGTAGCGCCAGCCAGCATATAAGTATTTGTCATGCGGGGCATGGGCAAATGCGCATAGGATTCACGCCGGCCATTACCCGTGGGGCTCTGCTTCATGAGACGTGCATTCATGGTGTCCTGCATATACCCACGCAGGATACCGTCTTCAATCAACACATTGGACCGGCTGGCCGTACCTTCGTCATCAATATTCAGCGAACCCCGCCGGCCATTCAACGTGCCGTCGTCGACAACTGTTACGCCCGGCGCCGCTACCCTTTCGCCGATACGACCCGAAAAAACACTGGAACCCTTGCGATTGAAATCGCCTTCCAGGCCATGGCCGACTGCTTCATGCAGCAAAATGCCAGGCCAGCCGGCACCCAGCACGACGGTCATTTCGCCTGCGGGGGCGGGTTGGGCCCGCAGATTGGTCAGCGCTTCGTGCACTGCCCTTTCGGCATACCCGCGCAGCACATCGTCAGTGAAATATTCCAGGCCACTGCGACC
Source organism: Burkholderiaceae bacterium (assembly GCA_041678385.1). Lineage (GTDB taxonomy): Bacteria > Pseudomonadota > Gammaproteobacteria > Burkholderiales > Burkholderiaceae_B > Yanghanlia. The sequence continues at coordinate 2,488 of JBAYOJ010000289.1, forward strand.
ACCACCACCACCGTGCCCCATTTCTCGCCGCCCGGCATGCTCGGCAATAACGGTCAGCGACAGACGCACCAGGGGCCGCACGTCGGCAGCCAGCCGGCCATCACTGCCGGCCACGAGCACCACATCATATTCAGCACCGAGGCTGGCCATGACCTGAATGACGCGCGGATCGATAGCGCGCGCCATGGCTTCCACCCGCTCCAGCATGCTGACCTTGTCAGCTGAGCCCAGGCTGGCCACCGGATCGATAGCGGGATAAAGCGCGTGAACGGATTCGACCGACGGAGCCTGAACTTTGCGGCGGCCGGCACCGCGGCGCGCAATACTGCGCACCGCGTGGGCGGATGACAGCAATGCATCGCGCGATAAGGAATCGGAATAGGCAAAAGCGGTTTTCTCGCCGCTCACAGCGCGCACCCCTACCCCTTGCTCGATCGAAAAACTGCCCGTTTTGACGATACCTTCTTCAAGGCTCCAACCCTCACTGCGCGTGTACTGAAAATATAGATCCGCATAATCGACACGATGTGTCAGGATCTCGCCCAATGCGGCGGATATGTCGGATTCGGCAAGACCCCAGGGGTCGAGCAATACGGATTTGGCGGTGACCAGGGCATCGGATCCGGGACCGGCGCTATTGAACTCGTGCTCAGCGAATTTCATCTTGGATACGGACTCTTTCTATATAAGGTTTTTCTGCAGCCGGCTATAAAAGCCGGATGACGTGGTCACATCGTACGGTGCCCAAGCGCCGGCAAGGAAAGCCGTAGCGCATCCAGGCGGCTCTGTTCAATGGATCCCTCGACGTAGCCTTCGCCTTCGGGAAGACAGGAAATTATTTCCCCCCAAGGGTCGACCAGCATGGAATGACCCCAGGTCCGACGACCATTTTCATGTTTGCCGCCTTGCGCCGAAGCCAGCACATAACATTGATTTTCAATGGCACGGGCCCGCAACAGGACTTCCCAATGCGCCGAACCGGTCGTATAGGTGAACGCCGCCGGCATCACGATAAGATTGACGTTTCCCATAGCCCTATACAGCTCTGGAAAACGCAGATCGTAGCAGACAGACAGGCCTGTCGGCCCAAACGGTGCCTCGAATACTTGCGCTAGATTGACACCCGGCCTGATGGTTGCGGCCTCATCGAAGGCCTCATCGCCTTTTCGGAAACCAAAAAGATGGATTTTGTCGTAGCGCGCAATTTGCTGACCATCTGG
>JBAYOJ010000290.1:0-3686 GCA_041678385.1 Burkholderiaceae bacterium
AGACCTGCGAACCCAGCCGCTTCCTCGAGGAACTGCCGCCCGACGACCTGGTCTGGGAGGGCCGCAGCGGGCCGGTGGACCCGGAGGACCGCCAGCAGCGCGGCCGCGCGCATCTCGCCAATCTACGTGGGATGCTGTCGTAGAGGCCAGATCCCGGTCGAAAGGCCGCACCCGCGAAGGCCTCGACCAGGCACAGGCACCGCCAACGCAAAAGGCCGCGCGACTGCGCGGCCTTTTGCGTGACACGAACGGACGGCTTACTGGCTGTGCTCGACCATATACGTGACCGCGGCCTTCAGGTCATCGTCGGAGCAATTGGCGCAGGTCCCGCGCGGCGGCATGGCGCGCAGCCCATTGATGGAGTGCTGCACCAGCGTGTCCATGCCCTGTTCGATACGTGGCGCCCAGGCGGCCGTGTCGCCGACCTTGGGCGCGCCGGCGGCGCCGGTGGCGTGACAGGCCATGCAGGCGCTGTTGTAGACCTCGTCGCCGGCGCGCGGAGCCGCCGCCGCAGCAGTGTCTTCAGCGGCGGCCGTGGCGCCCGATTCGTCGGCTACCACCACCGTGCCCACTGGCTTGATATTCTCCTCGATGACCTGAGTCAACAGGGCGTTTTCATCGGTGGCGGCCTCGGCGTTCCCGATGGACCGGGCGATGAAATAGATCACCACCGCAAAGACGATCAGGAAGCCCAGAATGGCGGCGAAGGTACCAAAGAAAACCCTGTCTTGATGGCTCACGGTGGGATATCTCCATTACGATGTGTGGCGTGGAGCGGGCCCGCCAACCGCGACGGTACGCTCACAAGGCACTGAGTATAGCGGGAAAGGCAGCTCACGGAAAAGTATCATAATTTAGACCTCATCCCCGGCTCGACTAAAGATAGAATTCGATTAAGCCGATAGGCTCAGCGGAGGGACCCAGCCACGCCGCGAGGACCGCAATCGCCCCCGGGACCCGCGGCGAGGCAACCGACCAGCCACCGCCACGACCGGTTGATCCAGCATGATCATCATCCCCGCCCCCATCCCGATCAGTCACGTCGCGGTCGAACCGCCGCGACCGGCACAGCAGCAGACGCCCCAGGAAACCGCCCGGCCGGTGGCCGGCCCCGACGAGGTCGAGGCCATCAGCCCGGAGGACCGGCGGCACCGGGAAGGGCACCCGGACGACGCGCACCCTGAAACAGCATCGCCGTCCACCGAAGCCGCCCAGCAGACGGGCGCCGAACTAGACGAAGACAGTATCGGTGCGGCCGGGGGGGACGTCGGGCGGCTGCTCGACCTGTTCGTCTGATACAGTGGGCACCGTGGCCACCACACCCATCGAGGCATACCGACCATGACCATAGATTCCATCGCGGCGTTGGGCCAACTCGGCATTCAGAAGGGTGTGCAGGGCGTGCGCACGAGCGCCTCCCAGATCGCCAGCGCAGGCACCACCGCCCCCGCCGACATGACCGCCGCCCTGGTCGCACTGAAGCCGCAGGAGCTGCAGGTCGCTGGCTCCGCCAAGGTCATCGAGGCGGCCGACGACATGCTCGGTGCGCTGCTCGACACCTTCGCTTGAAGCACACCGCAGAGCCGTAACCGTCACCGCGCCGATCGCTGCAAGCCCGCACCAGCACTCATCGCAGCGCCAGCGTGCCGCCATGGACGCCGGCGCCGACGCCCTGTAAAGTACCCCGTCCAAGCATTGCGCCCGTAGCTCAGCTGGATAGAGTACCGCCCTCCGAAGGCGGGGGTCACAGGTTCGAATCCTGTCGGGCGCGCCATCTCCGATGCCACACCCGCGTGATTTCCAGCCCTCAGACTCAGTCTGAGGGCGTGCGCGAAGCCCCGCTCCGCACACGGCCTTCGAGCCACCACTTCAAACGCACAGTAATTCCCCATTTCCAGCAGTTGAATTAAGCCGCTTCCAAAGCGGACATCTGAAACGACAGATTAGGGCTCACCATGCTTTACCGCGGATTCTGGAAGGCCGAACACGCGATCGAAGGCCCATGTGAAAGCAATGGCATAGACGAAGAAGAACGCTAAGAGACCAAGATTCGCTAGGAACGCATTCAGTGCTGAAGTATTCAACCAGAGCGCCATCACTGGAACCAGCATGACAACGAGGCCACCCTCGAACCCAATGCCATGCGCCAGGCGCCTGACAAACGAACGACCTCGTACCGACTGACGCGCCTCCCAGTACTCGAAGATTGTGTTGAACACGTAGTTCCACCCGAGCGCAATACTCGATAGAACAAAAGCAAGCCCTATGGTTGAGGTAGGCGGTTCGTCAAAAATGACACTCAAGACTGGTGCAACGAAGGTAATGGCAAAAGCCTCATACAGGATTGCCTGCAGTACGCGTCGGCTTCTGGGGCTCATGATGAAATCACGATGGTGGCGTTTGGTTTGATTGAGGCCTAATACCTGAGTTGATCCGACCTGCGTAGCGGAGCCAACGACATGGCAAACTTTACCTACCATGTTGTTGGTGGAGTGTAGCGGGTTCGGGTTGAACGCTTGTATAGTTTTTATACGCCGATCTTCACCACAGCCCGACACTTCGGAAACGTGCTGCAGCCCCAAAACTCTTGGCCGGCATTGGTACCTGACCTAGTCTTCCTACGGAGCATTGGCTCACCACACTTTGGGCAGGCGGGTGAAGTTGGTATCCCCTCCCGAGCCACGGTGGAAATTGGCTGTTCATCGGGCTCAGCAACCAGCTTCGGACTTAATACTGATGGTGGCTCTTTGTCGTATGTTGCCTCGGGCCCCGCCAGCTCAGCCAAAGCTTGCACCCCCATACTTGGTGTGAGAGTTTCTAGTGGAGGGGAAATTGCTTCCTCTACCTGGCGCCGAATATCCGCGACTACATACCCTTTTGCTGCCTTGATACGAAGCAGCGGCAAGCCAGCAGATTCACATGCCCCCTTGAGAAAGTTGTCCCGTTTCTGAGCCTTTGCTAATCCATGGCTCGAATCATCGAGTTCTACTGCAAGCTTGACCGAACAATCATTTGGATCACAGACGAGGAAATCGAAATGTTTTGATGAAATTTTGTTGAATGCCCGTTGCCAATCGGATCGATTCAATCCCTTTTTCGGAGCTATCACGTCAGCCACTCTGACCTTTGAAAAGACTAAGCCAGTGTTACCAATCGATTGGACAAGCACCCCATAGAATGATCGCTCTGCCTTTGACAAAAGGTATTTTGACAATTGATAGGGAAATTCACTGGGGCCTCTCTTAATCTTTGACAGCAAAAGAAAGAGTACGACCCCAACGATAACGAGTACAGTAAGCAGCAGTGTGTTCATCATTTATCTTTCAGGTGCGTAACGCATGGGCTCAGGTGTGGTCTGCCAGGGCTATCAACTGCAGCGAATTATTTAAGGAACGTCTGAATAAGTCATGAAAAACACCAATCCCATTTCACGATGCTGATATTTTTCATGGGTAATCGTCTTTTCCGCCAGTGTTGTGCTCGGTTTTCACCGGCTTTCGCACTAGATTATGCGATTCCGCGTGTTTCAGGCGCACGTACCCCGCGCCAGGCAAATCAATCGTCTTCGTGCCATATACAGGTTCGTCAATGCACACAGCACAAACAGCGCGTGGGCGTTCTTGGCCAGCCCACGGTAGCGGACCTTGGTAAAACCAAACACCCGCTTGATGACACCGAAGAGATGC
>JBAYOJ010000291.1:0-3680 GCA_041678385.1 Burkholderiaceae bacterium
GATGCGGGTGCCACCGGCGGAGTCCAGCGCAGTGACCTCGTTCATGCGTGTGCCTGCCGACGCCCGCACCGACAATACGTTGTTGTAGACAGCATCAACGCGCTGCATGGCTGAATTCAAAGTATTCTGAAAATGAACACTCGCGGCCGGAGTGCCAGTACCTGAACGCAAGGCACCAATAATGTCATCCAGCGCATTGAAAAGACTCAGATCATTGCGGCTTTGCGAATCAGGGCCGGCAGTTATGGTGAAGGACTGACCAGGGTCAGGCTCAGCGTCGAATTCAACTGCCACACCATCGATATTGACAGAAACGCGGTTGGTGAGCGGATCGATAGCAGAGGGGTAATGCGTGCCATCAACCGTAAACCCCCAGACACCAGGGTTAAGGGGGTCTTCTTCATAAACCATGCTCAGCTGCGCGCTGCCGTCATAGCCGCTCACCGAACGCACCATTGCCGGGCCGCCCGAGGTTTCCACGGTATAGTGGGGCGAATGCAGAGGCACCATTTCAAAGCCATCACCGTTGGCGGGAATGCCATTGAGCGTCACTGACAGTCCAAGCGCAGGATCCCCCACTGTGTAGCTGCCATCGGCAGCTGCAACCGGAAGATCGGCCTCATAGACCAGCGGTGTGCCGGATTCTGTAGGTATGGTGACCCGATAGCCCATACTGCCCGCAGTTACAAGATCATCTACGAACTCAAACTGCATTGCCCTGCCCGCAGCCAGCCCGACATCATTGGTGATGTCATAGCCAGAGACCGCCGCCATACCCGTATTTCCGGTGTTTGGTACGGTGACGTAGCCGACCGTGCCGGGAGCCGCACGGCTGAAAATATTTGAACCGATATCAGCACTGTCGAGCAGGCGTGTCTGGTCTACCTGGACCAACCTGGGGTCGCTGCTGCCTTGATAAGCGCCGCTGGCACTGAATGCCGCGGTCTTGCCCTTCGCACCGGAAAACAGGTACTGCCCGTTGCCGTCGGTACTGTTGGCAAGGTTCAGCAGACTGTCGCGAGCCGCTTCGAACACTTCGGCCAGCGTTGCCCTGTCGATATCGGACCAAGTGCCATTACCTGCTTCCACCAGCTGGGTCTTTACATCCTGCAGTTGCATGACGACGGAAGACAGAATGTTGTCCTGCATGCCCAGATTGCGGCTGGCAACCTGCCGATTCGCCGCATAGCGTTCGCTCATGGCGAGCGTCTGGCTGACATTGATGGCTTGTGCGGCGGCCAAAGGGTCGTCGGAAGGCGTCACCATGCGCTGGCCGCTTCCAACTTGCTTGTAGAGATGCAGCAGATCGGACTGCTGCGCGTTGATGGAGTTCAGGCCGGTCTGGAAGAAAAGATTGGAGCTGATACGCATGATGCTGTTCCTGGCTGTCTGTTCCGGTTACGGTGCTCAACGCAGGTTGAGCAGGGTATCGAACATATTGTTGCTGACCTCGATCATCCGCGATGCGGCGCGGAACTGTTCCAGATACTGTTCCAGATTGACGTATTCTTCGTTCAGGTTGACACCTGAAAGCTGCTGCTGGGCCGCGTAGGTTTGTTCGACGAGAGACTGCTGAGCCTTGCTGGCCGTGGCGTTCTGCTGACTGGCAACGCCCACACGATTGACGATCTGTGAGAAGGCTTCGGTCAGGCTCATGGTGCCGGTGCTGGTGTCAGACCCCCCCAGTGTCTTCTCATATTGCAGCGCAGCCAGCCTCAGAGCAGTATCGCCATTGGATTCCCCCTTGGAAACCCCCAGGCTGGTAGCGGGGTCGGTGGTTTCATCCATCTGCTCGCCAGCCGCGGCAATACGGGAGGGATCCGTGAGATCAACCCGTAATTGCGCTGCAGCGTTGCGCGTGGGCTGAACCAGCCAATGATCACCTGGAGCCGGGGTGCCGCTCAGGTTGAACGTCAGGCCTTCAATTTCAGCCCCGTCTGTTACCGGCTCGAATTTCTGTTTGGTGGTCAGGTTGGTGACAACGTACTCGCCCCCTTCATTCACCGTAACGCGGTAATCAGCGGCGGTCAGGCTGCTGGCGGTGCTTACCTCGACACTGACATGATTGGCATGTGCAGGATTGGCCACCGAAGGAATGATGTTTGGGCCACCAACGGAAAAGAAACTGCTGCCGGCATCCCCATGCAGGTCGTAGCCGTCACCATGCACCTGATTGAAAGCGGCAGCCAGACCCACCGCCAGCCGGCCCAGGTCGTTCTGCAAACCGTCCAGCATTTCCTGACGGTATTGGATCAAGCCGCCCAACTGGCCGCCACGAATGTAGGTTTCGTTGAGTTCGACACCGACGATGGCACCGGACCCGTCGCGGGCCGTAAACGCGACCACCGTACGTTGCGGATCATCGGAAGATGGCTGAGCGCGCAGTGGATAAACCGTATTGCCGGCCAGAACAGTCTGGCCATTGCCGATCGCCAGATTGAAAGTACCGTCCTGTTCGAAGACGGTGACGCCTACCAGTTCGTTCAACTCGGATAAAAGTTGATCACGCTGATCGAGAAGGTCGTTGGGTTCGTGCTGGCTGACGCTGGCCCTGGCCTTTGTGATCTGCACGTTCGCATCGTGAATACGCTGCACATAGCTGTTGATCTGGTCAACAACAGTTGTGATTTGAGTATTGATGTTGCTGCGTTGATTCTGCAGAAAGCCGTTGGTTTCACGCACTTGTGAGGCCAGGTTGTTGGCTTGGCCAAGCATTTCTTCGCGGGCGGCAGGGTCCATGGGCTCGGAAGCCACGGCATTGACACTGGCGAAGAAGTTTTCGAGGGCGGGTGAAATGCCTACGCTGCGGTCGGCAAACAAAGTATCGACCTGGCGGATTTCATTCGAATAGGAAGACAGGGCTGCGTTCTGCCCGCGCGCGGCGACCAGCTGCTGGAACAGGAAATTATCGTAAGACCGATTGATGGTGACCGCTTCAACCCCACGGCCGACGTAACCGCCACCCATGGCTTGGGCGCCTGCCGTCTGCGTCAGCACAGTCTGGCGGTTGTAACCTTCGACCGCCGCATTATTGACGTTGTGCGCGGCCGTCTTCAGCTTGTATTGCGCCGCATTCAGTGCGCCTAGGCCCAATTTCGCAAGATTCATGAGTGTTCCGCTGTTGTGGCGGGCGGCTAAAACCGCCCGGATACCAGGACATATATTATTTACGGCAGAAGGCGCCGATACTTTAAGGCGCCCACCCCGCCCCAACTACCTCCAGACATCGGCCGGGTATTGCATTCCCTAGAACATCCGGGCAGCAGTGCATCAGTCAGACGCGCAATTTCCTGCCCGTGTCCAGGTAGCCCATGATGCTGATCAGCTTGTCTGCGTATGCAGGGTCGGTGGCGTAACCGGCTTTCTGTATACGTCGTGCCGCCACTTCGGCGGTTGGCGCTTCCACCACGTCAGCGTAGCGCTTGCTATTGCCGACCAAGTTTGCGTAATCCGCAAAAGCGTCTTCGTATGAGCTATAGGCGCGGAAGGGTTCCTTGACCTTGCGTGGCACACCATCTTCGTATTCGGTGGTGGTGATATGCACCACATCGCCTTTCCAACTTGCACCCGCCTTGATGCCAAAAACGTTATAGCTGCTGCTTCCGTCTTCGCGCAGGATCTCTCGCTTGCCCCAGCCGGATTCCAGCGCAGCCTGACTCAGAATGAGCTTGGCATGCACC
>JBAYOJ010000292.1:0-3664 GCA_041678385.1 Burkholderiaceae bacterium
CCTGCACCACCCACCAGAATATTGCCTTGGGCGATCGCATATACCTGGCCGTTCGCGCCCTTCAGTGGCGTCATGAGCAGCGTGCCGCCTCGCAGGCTCTTGGCGTTACCCATGGCCGAGACCACGACATCGACACCCTGGCCAGGCTGGGCGAAAGCGGGCAGTGTGGCGGTAACCATGACTGCCGCCACGTTCCTGACCTGCATATTGGTACCCTGCGGGACGGTAACCCCCAGCTGCGACAACATGTTGGTAAGGCTTTGCTGGGTAAAAGGCGTCTGGCGCACCTGATCGCCCGTGCCGTCCAGGCCGACCACCAACCCGTAGCCTATCAGCGGATTGGAGCGCACGCCCTGTATCGAGGCCAGATCCTTGATGCGTTCTGCCATAGCAGGCGCCGCCAAGCCGACGCATAATAGAAACGCTGCGCATGCACTTAACCATTTCCGCCAGAGATGCCAAAAATCAGTGTTCATATCAGAATGGGGCAATATTCAGGAAGAAGCGCTGGAGCCAGCCCATGGTCTGGACTTCATCCATGACGCCCTTGCTGCGGAACTCGATTCTGGCATCTGCCACCTGCGTGGATGCCACCGTGTTGTTGCCGGTAATGGAGCGCGGATCCACCACACCGGAAAAACGTAAATGTTCACTGCCGCGGTTGATGGCGATCTGCTTGTCGCCGGCGATCTGCAGATTGCCGTTGGGCAGCACGCCCACGACGGTGGTGGTTAGCGTACCGGTAAATAGATTGTTGGCCCTTGTTGAACCTTCGCCATCCATCGTATTGCCGCCAGCCACGTTGAAATCCTGATTGGGGCTGACGCTACCAGGCAGTATGGACGGCACAGCCCCCCACCCCAGGGTGGCGCCACTGGTTCTTTCGGTGGAGGTTGCCACGCTCTTTTGAGCATTGGTCCTTTCCTGGATGACGATGGTCACGATGTCGCCGATATTGCGCGGACGCCTGTCCTCGAACAGAGGGTAGCTGCCATAGGCGGTAGGCTGATAGATCGAACCATTGGGTTCTGCCGTCGGCATCACGAAGGCGGAAGGGGGTTCTGCCGTCAGCGGGCCAGTGACTATGGGTTCTGGCGGGATCATGGCGCAGCCGCCAATAAAGGCGGCGACGCACAGTACGGCTAAACGGCGAAACACAGATGACATCAGAGCTGGGTCAGGCGGTTCAGCATGGCATCGGAGGTTTCGATGGACTTGCTGTTCATTTCGTAGGCGCGCTGGGTGGTGATCATGTTCACCAGTTCTTCGGCCACGTTGACGTTGGAGGTTTCGATGTATTCCTGCAGCACCGTGCCTGCACCGTCCAGACCGGGCTGGGCATAATTCACCGGGCCTGAGGCATCGGATTCCAGATACAGGTTTTCACCCATGCTGTGCAGGCCGGTAGGATTGATGAAGGTCGCAAGCTGAATCTGGCCGATTTCCACATTGATGCCGGGGGCACCCGCCTGCGTGACCGAGACCGTGCCGTCGCGGGCAATGGAAACGGACAGGGCGTTGTCGGGAACGTTGAGCGGTGGCTGCACCACATAGCCGCCGGCCGTCACGATCTGACCATCCTGGTCGACCTGTAGGCTGCCGTCGCGGGTGTAGCCAAAGGTGCCGTCGGGCAATTCCACTTCCAGAAAGCCCTTGCCCTGGATGGCGATATCCAGGCTGTTGCCGGTATTCTGCAGATTGCCTTGGGTATGAATGCGCTCGGTCGCCACGGTGCGTACACCCGAACCAAGCTGCAACCCTGAAGGCAGCTGGTTGGCAGCCCCCACCTGCGCACCGGGCTGGCGAATGGTCTGGTACATCAGGTCTTCAAAGACCGGTCGGGTGCGTTTGAACCCCGCCGTACTGACGTTGGCCAGGTTGTTCGAGATGACATCCAGGCTGGTCTGCTGAGTTTCCAGGCCGGTCTTGCCTATCCAGAGGGAGCGAATCATATCCGTGTTCCTATAGGGCCACGCTGGGCCGGTTCATACTGTGTTCGTTTACTGTGCCGACAGGATGCCGTTCGCACGGTCGGCATTGGTTTTTGCTTCCTGTATGACCTGCATCTGCATTTCAAAAAGCCGGGCATTGGCGATCATGCTTACCATGGCTTCGGCGGGATTCACATTGCTGCGTTCCACGAAACCCGACACCAGACGCAATTCAGGATCGGCCGGCGCCACATTGCCATCGGCCAGACGAAACAGGCCGTCATCACCGCGCACCAGATCTTGTGCAGGCGGATTCACAAGTTTGACCTGGCCGATGTTCTGAATGTCGTTGGGATTGTCACCCGCGCCCAGCACGGTGATCTGACTGTCGTCGGAAAAGGTCAGCGTGCCACGCTCGGGGATTTCTATGGGCGCATTGTCGGCCGACAGCACCGGCAGGCCCGATTGCGTCACCAGCATGTTGTCCACATTGACGCCGAACTCGCCCGCCCGGGTATAGGCTTCGCCATCAGGCGTCTGCACCGCGAACCAGCCCTCGCCACGGATGGCGAGATCAAGCGCATGGCCGGTTTCGGCCATGCCGCCCTGCTGATAGCTGCTGGCGGTGCTGGCCGTGGCCGAGCTGACCCGGGTAGGCAGGCTGTTGTGGCCCTGCAGGGGGACGGCGCGATAGACGGCCAGTTCCTCGCGGAAGCCTGCGGTGCTGGCATTCGCCAGGTTGTTGCTGACTATGGCCTGGTGCTCAAGCACCCGCGAAGCGCCGCCCGCCGCCGTGTAGACAATGCGATCCATTCAAACGCCTATCGGATGTTCAGCAGGGTCTGCAAGACCTCGCTCTGAGTCGTAATGGTCTGGGCGTTGGCCTGATAGGTGCGTTGCGTGATGATCATATTCACCAGCTCAGTGCCCATATCGACGTTGGATTCTTCCAGCGACTGCCCCTTGATCAGAGACATGCCGTTGGTACCCGGCGCCCCCAGGATGGGCTGGCCAGATTCGGACGTTTCACGCCAGGCATTGCCGCCCACCGGCTGCAGGCCCTGCAGGTTATTGAAGTTGGCCAGGACGAGATAGCCCATCTGCTGCACTTCCCCATTGGTGTAGGCAGCGATGATTTCACCGTTCGGCCCAACAGACATGCTGGAGTATTCGCCCGTGGAGTAGCCGTCCTGATCGAAGGCATAGGAAAACTCGCCGCCGAATTGGGTCGACCCCGCGTAGTTGAGTTGTATTTCCAGCGGCACTGTCGGTGCCACCGTATTGTCAAGCGTCAGTTCCAGAGACAGGTCTGCAGGATTGGTGGCAACGAATTCGCCACGGCTGTTGAATTCAATAAGAGCGCTGGAAGGGTTCAGCGTCAATTGGGCACCGCTGGTATCACGTGTTGTAGTGATGTATTGGACTTCCCAATGGGGAGGGTCGCCCGCGCCGGCACCAGGGCGTTTAATGAAGTACTGCTCAATCTGATGAGGGTTGCCCAACGCATCGTAGACAGTCAGGGGCAGCTTGTGATGAAAGCTGGCGGGATCGAGCGGGTCGAAGGGGACACCCACAGTGCCAGGAATGGCGGGAACATAGGCTGTTTGTACGGTGTTATCGAAGTCAGCAGGATCGTCTGGTTGGCCGGCGGCGAAATTGACCGTTCCCGTCGGGGAAGTGAACAACCCATCCGGGGGAGCAGTGCCTCCAGGTGTCCCATCCGCATTCACCCA
>JBAYOJ010000293.1:0-3648 GCA_041678385.1 Burkholderiaceae bacterium
CTTTGGTCTTCAGCCCGGCACCGTGGAAACCGGCAACTTCATAATCAACATCATTGACATGGGCGGCGGCATGCTGCGTGTCACTACCACCGACAAGACCAACGGAACCAGCAGCTCGTTCGAGGTGGCGTCATGATGTCGAGCACGGCGGTCGTCAGCACCCGCATATTCAATGACATGGAGCCGGCAGCCAGCCATGCACGGCGCAGCCCCGCCCGGCTCGCCATCCTGGCCTCAGTGATGTTCATGTCTGCCGTGCTCGCGGCATGCGCCATCCCCCACGAACCCTCAGATAGTGGGCCATCGCCCGCTCGTCTGACACCCGCATCACCCGCCACCCGCGACCTGCTGCGGCTACCCCCCCCAAAGGGGCGGGTTGTCGTCGCCGTCTATGGATTCCGCGATCAGACCGGTCAGTACAAATCCGCCCCCGACAGCTCTTTTTCCACCTCTGTCACGCAGGGCGCTGCATCCATACTAGTCAAGGCACTCAAGGATTCCGGCTGGTTCACGCCTGTCGAGCGTGAGAACTTGCAGGATCTGCTTACCGAGCGCCGCATCGTCAGAGCCCTGAACGACGGTAATGGCAATCAAGAAACGCAATATCCCGCATTGATGCCGGCTTCCATTCTGATTGACGGCGGCATTCTGGCTTATGAAAGCAATGTGCGGACAGGTGGTGCGGGAGCACGCTTTCTGGGCATAGGCCTTTCCACCCAGTATCGGGTGGATCAGGTCACGGTCGGCCTGCGTAGTGTTGACATCCGCAATGGCCAGATCTTGCACAGCGTATCCACCACCAAGACGATTTATTCCTACGAGATCCGGCCCAGCGTATTCAAGTTCGTGAATTTCAAGGAACTGCTGGAAATCGAGGCGGGGGTTACGCGCAATGAACCCGCACAGTTATCGATCAAAGAAGCGATAGAGGCCGCCGTCATTCACTTGACCGTGCAAGGCATCAAGGACCGCAGCTGGGTGCTGGCCAACCCGGCGGACATGGAATCAGCGATTGTCCAGCACTACCTGCAGGAAGAATACAACTACGTGAACGGCGTTGATGCGCTCTATGAGGACGCAGCAAGCACAACCGCCTCATCGTAATCCATATCGAGATGCAACATGTCAAATACAGCCAAACCCCTTGTGACCTACGCACCAGCTCTCATGCTCTGCCTGGGCCTTTGCGGGCCCCCAGTATATGCGGCCGACCTGAGCCTGATAGACGAGCTGCCACCGAACGAAATGCTGAATCTCAGTTCAAGCGCCCGTGTTCATCAAAGCGGCAGCCACAACCAGGCTGCAGTTGACCAGCAAGGCCCGGCCCAATATGCCCACATTGTGCAATCAGGCGTTGATGGCTATGCCCAGCAAACTCAATCCGGCCAAGGCAATGTCGCAATCAGTGAGCAAGCCGGCATCCGGGATGTGGTCTCTGTAAACCAGGTTGGCCAAGCCAACCTGACTCTGACTGCGCAGGCTGGTGAAGACAACGAAATACGCATCACGCAGTACGGGGATGACAACATTGCCGCCGCTGCACAGGTCGGAAGAGACAACCAGACACTTATTGAACAGTACACAGATGGCGGCCTGGCCACGCTATGGCAGTTCGGCGACGGCGCCACCATCCATTTCATTCAACACTGATCCAGCTTGAAGACCACTGGATCTTTGCAGCAGTACCTGGTCTTCATATAAAGGAGAGTCCTCATGAAAATCCGTCTATCCGCTGTAACAATCGCCCTGTCCCTGGCTTTTGGAGCAGGCTCAGCCTTGGCTGACGGTACGTCCGTCATTTCACAGCCTGGCGCCTTCAATAATGCTAATGTCCAGCAGGTCGGGAATGTTGGAGCAGGCATTACCTCATCAGTCACGCAGTCTGGAGACAGCAACGCAGCCTCAGTTCTTCAGGACAGCAACAACAATATTGCAGCTGTGACGATCAACCAAGGCGGCGATACGAACACTGCAACGGTAACCCAGCAAGGCAATGCCAGCTATGTAGGAGCGACGATCAACGAAAATCCAAACCCGGGTGCGGATCGTAATGTCAGCACCATCACCCAAGTAGGCAACACTGGGGCTCTTGCCTATATCCAGCACTGGCAAGATGACAACACATCCACCATTACACAAACCAATGTGACTGGTGCGTATGGCGTGGTCTACTGGAATGGCAACAACAACACAGGCACCATTCTGCAGAGCAACGGCAGCAATCAAAGCGCGACCATCAACCTCAACACCTATGGTAGCCCTAACGGTAACGGAAACTGGTCTTACATCACCCAGACCGGCAACGATCAGACTGCGGTGATCGAGCAGCCGGGTGCACAGAACGGCATCGCATATATCGCGCAATCCGGTGCGCTCAATGAAGCGTCCATCACGGATTCAGGCAGCGGGAACGATGCCTACATTACCCAAGTCGGGGGCGGCCTCGCATTGAATACCTCGGACGTTCTCCAAGCCGGGGCAAATAACTGGGCCAGCAACAATCAGACCGGCAACGATCTGTTCTCTGATATTGTGCAGACGGGAACCACAAACTTCGCGCTTGTGAACCAGACCGGCAGCGATCTGGAGTCCTGGGTGAGTCAAACGTCGAATGACAACCAGGCATGGGTGACGCAGACTGGTACGAATTACAGTTCCACTGTCACACAAGCTGGCCCGGCCAACGTCGCAGTAGTATGGCAGCACTGATATCCACACCCCGGTCAGCCCGGACGCACACCTCGTTCTTGGCATGACCCTGGACACAGGGGGCAGCACCAAGAAAACCGGGTATAGAACGCCTCTTTCGAACCGTTCCTTACCCGGTGACCCGAGGCCTGCATGTGGATTTGGAGTACCACTACAGGAGCGCGTCCAGCGCGCTCCTGTTTCAACCCAGGGATTCCTTATGTTCGTCGACGGCAATATACAGGTATGGCTCGAAGCCGACAAAGCGAAGGGCAGCATCATCACCCCCTACGTACAAAGTTCGGTGGAACAGACGCTGCAATATCGGCTGCGCGCGACCAAGGAAGGCAGCCATGGCAGATCCGAAATCAGCCAGAGCGGCACCATCACTATCGAAGCCCGGCAACCCATGGCCCTGGGAAGCATAGGCATGTCGGTGGCCCCGGAAGACGCCTGCCGCATTGAGCTATCACTGGCCGAGGGAGGGGTGGTGATTGCCACCTACCTGCTCTCGTGTCCCCGCTGAACAGCGGGGCACGGCAATCATCTTTTACAGCGTTCAAATGCGCACCCCACTTCGACTAGTCAACGCGTAAGCCTTTATGTCATAATTGCGGGCTTGTGGCGCGACCTTTACGGATGCGCCAGGCCCCTCTAGCTCATGCTTGGTTAGAGCAGCGGACTCATAATCCGTTGGTGCCGTGTTCGACTCACGGGGGGGGCACCAGCCATTCAAGCACTTAGGCCAGCTCTTCGGGGTTGGCCTTTTTGCTTGGACGCCGCGCTGAGCTGTTCCGCTCAGGCATGAATATCTTGTGCTCGCTTGACTTCCTGGACCTTCAGTCCAGGGATACCTAGGATAGAATCGATTGGGGACATCGGCATTGCTTCCGTTAGACGTGTTCTTCGCAAAAACAAGTCTAGCGAATGTCGAGCGTCCCCCTTTTATGATGGAGAGCC
>JBAYOJ010000294.1:0-3608 GCA_041678385.1 Burkholderiaceae bacterium
ACGAACGCGTCAGGTTCTTGAAAAAAAGGTCCATCAGCGCATTGGAATTACTCTTCATGACGGCGTCTTGGCGTTACACAACAAGGAAGGGGAAAACATTGCAAAAGAGTTCTGGTCATGCAAATGGACGGCGCCATAAATTGATACAGCACCGTCCATGAAAACCGGAACCGGAACCTGGCGGCCCCGGTTTACTGACAATTTACTTCCAGACAGCCGTGCCGTCTGCAGCCTTGATCTCGGCCTTCCAGATGCCGTCGATCTGCGACACGACGTTTTCGGGCATAGGCACATAGTCAAGCTCGGAGGCCATTTTACCGCCGTTCTTGAATGCCCACTGGAAGAAGTCCAGCACGCCCTTACCCTTCTCAGGCTGGCTTTGCGTCTTGTGCATCAGGATGAAGCTGGCTGCAGTGATGGGCCATGACTCGGCGCCGGGCTCGTTGGTCAGCACCACGCCCATACCGGGCACGCTGTTCCAGTCGGCATTGGCAGCTGCGGCAGCAAAGGTTTGCTCAGATGGCTGAACAAAGTTGCCGTCACGGTTCTGCATCTGTGCCCAGGACAGGTTGTTCTGCTTGGCATAGGCGTACTCGACATAACCGATCGAGTTGGTCAGCTGGCTGACATAGGCGGCGACGCCCTCGTTGCCCTTGCCACCCTGGCCCACGGGCCATTTCACGGCCTTGCCTTCACCCACGGTGTCCTTCCAGCCGGAAGAGACCTTGGACAGATAATTGGTCCAGTTGAATGTGGTGCCGGAACCATCGGAACGATGCACCACCACGATGGCAGCCGAAGGCAGGTTGACGTCGGGGTTCAGCGACTTGATGGCCGCGTCGTCCCAGCGGGTGACCTTGTTCAGATAGATGTCCGCAAGCACTTCACCGGAGAGCTTCAGCTGGCCCGGCTCGATACCGTCGACGTTGACAACGGGCACCACGCCGCCGATGATGGCGGGGAACTGCAGAAGATTGTTTTCTTCGAGCGCCTTGGCCGTCATGGGGTCATCGGAACCGGCGAAATCAACGGTCTTGGCGATGATCTGCTGCTGGCCGCCACCCGAACCGATCGACTGGTAGTTGATACGGTTGCCCGTTTCCTGATGGTATTGGGCAGCCCACTTTGCATAAACCGGATAAGGGAACGAAGCCCCGGCACCGGTAATATCGATGGCCTGTGCCGACAGGGCTGCCGCGGACAGCGCCACACCGACAGAAAGTTGCTTGAATACGCGTTTGAACATGAAAGGTGTCCTCTTGTCGAACCGATGGATCAGGATGAAATCGGGTACAGCTGGAATATTAAGCAATGAATATGACATGTTCGTGACATCACGAGGCTAAGATCATCACCACCAAAAACCCGCTGCTATCGCACGCCCAGCCAGCAATTCAGGCGCCCAGTTCCTGCATCAGTACAGTGTGAGTGTTTACTGGCTTGGCGCGGCTGTGCACACGCACATAAGTGCCGTTGGGCAGCGCTTTCCATGCCAGCTGATTGTCGCGCAGGGCAATGGTGAAAGATTCCCGGATGACCCGCCGTTTCAGGCTGCGGTCCAGGATGGGGAACGCAACTTCCACCCGCCTGAAAAAATTCCGGTCCATCCAGTCGGCCGATGATAGGTAGACATTTTCGGTACCGTTCGCATAAAAATAGAACACCCGTGAATGTTCAAGGAAGCGGCCCACGATGGAACGTACGCGGATGTTGTCCGACAGACCCGGCACACCCGCGCGCAGGGCGCAGACCCCCCGGATGATCAGGTCGATCTTCACGCCCGCCTGGCTGGCCTTGTAAAGCGCCTCGATGATGTCAGGTTCAAGCAGGGAATTCATCTTTGCCATGATGCGGGCCCGCTTGCCCGCCTTGGCCGCGGCGGCTTCGGCCCGGATCATGGCCATCATGGTTTCATGCAAGGTGAAGGGCGACTGCAGCAGCAGACGCAGCGGGCGGCGCGCGCCCAGGCCGGTCAGCAGTGAAAAAACCTTGTCCATGTCTTCGCAGAGACGCTGATCGGCGGTGATAAGGCCGAAATCGGTATAGAGCTTGGCTGTTCTGGGATGATAGTTGCCGGTGCCCATATGCCCGTATCGCTTGATACGCCCACCCTCGCGGCGCAATACCAGAACCATCTTTGCATGAGTCTTGTGGCCCACCACACCATAACTGACGTGCGCCCCGACCTCTTCAAGCTTGGCGGCCCAGTTGATGTTGGTTTGCTCGTCGAAACGCGCCATCAGCTCAACCACGACTGTGACTTCCTTGCCCGCCTTGGCGGCTGCCACCAGCAAGCGCATCAGCTCGGAGTCTTCGCCAGTGCGATAGATGGTTTGCTTGATGGCCACCACATTGGGGTCAATGGCAGCAGCTGTCAGGAAATCGAGCACCGGCTGAAACGACTGATAAGGGTGATGCAATAGCTGATCTTGCCTGGAAATGGCGGCAAACAGCTCGTCAGGCCGGTCGCCCACGGCATCGAATGGCGCCGGCACAGGTGCACGATACGGCGAAAACAGCAGATCGGGCCGATCAACGACGTTGCATAACTGCATGAGTCGCGCCAGATTAACCGGGCCGCTGACGCGATAAGTGTCCTGCGGCGTCAGGCTGAATTCATTCTGCAGAAAGGACTCCAGATCCTCTGGCGCCGAATTGTCGATCTCCAGCCTTACCGCCGCACCAAAGTTGCGTTGTGACAGTTCCCCCTGCAGCGCCTGGCGCAGATTGGTGATTTCTTCCTCATCGACGAACAGATCGCTGTTGCGTGTAACCCGCCATTGATAACACCCCTTTACTTCAAGCCCCGGGAAAAGATCCCCAACAAACGCCCGTATCATCGCCGTCAGCAGCACGAAACCATGCGGCAGGCCACAGATTTCCATCGGCACCTTCATGATGCGCGGCAGAGCCCGCGGCGCCTGCACAATCGCGATTGACGCGCTGCGGCCGAAAGCATCCAGCCCGGACAGCGGCACAATGAAGTTGAGGCTCTTGTTGTAGACGCGGGGAAATGGATGCGCCGGATCAAGCCCTATAGGCGTAAGCAATGGGATGACATCGCGCAGAAACACCGCGTGCGCCCACTGACGCATGCCTTCGTCCCATTCCCAGCTGGGCAGAAAGGCGATGCCTTCCTTGTAGAGAGCTGGCATGACGGCCTCGGTAAGCAAGGCGTTCTGCCGATCCACCAGCTCGTGGGTGGCCACATGAATGCGGTCAAAGGCTGCCCCTGGTGTGTAACCGTCAGCGGCGACCTGAGCCGGATTCTGCCGCAGTTGTTCCTTCAGGCTGGAAACGCGGATTTCAAAAAACTCGTCAAGATTGGAACCCACAATGCACAGATAACGCAGACGTTCCAGAAGCGGGACGTCCGGCCGCTCGGCCATGGCAAGCACGCGTTCGTTGAACTTCAGCAGCGACAATTCACGATTGAGAAGCGTGGGGTCTGACGAGGTAGGAAGCATGGCAGGCCAACAAATAGGGGAACATTGTGTTTTACTTCAAGAATCTTACCGGCATGTGACAAAACAAGGTAGGGTGTCATCTGTGGTGGCCGGAACCCGCCGCGGCGGGGGAAACTATAATCGTCCCAATTCAGTTGCAAA
>JBAYOJ010000295.1:0-3593 GCA_041678385.1 Burkholderiaceae bacterium
GATGTGGCGGGTGAAAGCGTGGTGATCAGCGTTTACGACATTCCCATTCGCCGCGGTATTCTGTATCAGCCACACCCTGCGTTCGCGCAGAACCCGACCGGGCAGCCGCTGTACTGGCCGATGTCGCGTGAAGATATTGCCGGTCGCTATGCCATCACGGATTTTCCCCAGACCGGCACACGAGAGCTTGTCGCCGACGACTATGTGTATGCCATCCGGCGACTGGCCAGCCCGCGGGTCATATCGCCCATTTTCGGCGTGCTGGCTGAACACATCATCGGTATGCGCGAATACGGCGAGCATCTCAAAGCGGTTGATGCCGCCAATGCGGATGCACCTTCGGGGCCCACCGACTGGCTGGATCTGCGGGAACACGGCTTCGAGGGCGTAGAGGCCCTGGATTCCCATACCTTGCGTATACGGGTCAAAGGCAAGTACCCGCAGTTTCGCTACTGGTTGGCCATGACCTTCACGGCACCCATCCCCTGGGAAGCCGACCGCTTTTACGCGCAGCCGGGTATGAACGAGCACGGCCTGTCCTTCAATACCTGGCCGGTGGGCACCGGCCCTTACATGATGGCAGAATCCATCATCAATCGCAGGCATGTCCTGGAACGCAACCCGAATTTCCGGGGCGAGCCTTATCCCTGCGAAGGCGAGACCGGCGATGACAAAGCCGGCCTGTTGGCCGATTGCGGCCAGTTGACGCCCTTTATTGACCGTGCTGTGTTTCATCTGGAAAAGGAAAGCGTGCCCCTGATGGGCAAGTTCATTCAGGGCTATTACGATATTCCCGAAGTCGGCCGCGGCGATTACGGCGCTGCCATGACAGTGGCAGCATCCGATTCAGCAGAAAAGGCGGCGCTGTACGCTGACCACGGTATACAGATCCATACGACAACGGAAGCGCAAATCTATTACCTGGGCTTCAACTGGCGTGATCCGGTAGTGGGCAAGGGTGACACGCCCGAGCAGGAAGCGCGTAATCGCAAGCTGCGCAAAGCCTTGAGTATCGCTTTCGACTGGGAACAGTTCATCGCCATCTTCCTGAATGATCAGGGTACGCCTGCGCATGGGCCGGTGCCGCCCGGGGTCCTGGGCCATCAGCCGCTACCAGAGGGTGTCAATCCCGTGGTCTATCGCATGGAAGAAGGGCGGCCAGAGCGGCGTTCGCTGGATGACGCCCGCCAGCTGCTCGCCGAAGCCGGCTATCCGGATGGGCGCAGTGCTGAAACCGGCCGGCCATTGATTCTGCACTTTGATTCAGCCGGCGGCATGGGTTCCAGCCCCATGCTCGACTGGATGCGTCGCCAGCTGGCGGAGCTCAACATCCAACTTGAAGTCCGGGCCACCGATTACAACCGTTTCCAGGACAAAATGCGCAACGGCACTGCGCAGATGTTCATGTGGGGTTGGGTGGCCGACTACCCAGACGCGGAAAACTTCCTGTTTCTGCTTTACGGGCCTAACGCGAAAGCAGGTGGCGGTGGCGAAAATGCAGCCAACTATCACAACGATGAGTTTGATCGCTTGTTCGAGGAAATGCGTTTTCTGGACGATGGTTCGCATAAGAATGAACTGATACATCGCATGGTTGAAATCGTGCAGGAAGACGCGCCGTGGATGTTCGGTTATTACCCGGCTTCGGGCGGCGCCTACCAGGCCTGGGTGGGCAATGCCAAGCCGTCGCAGATGGTGCGCAACACGCTTCAGTACTATCGCCTGGACCCTGCTTTACGCGCCACCAGCCTGGAAAAATGGAACCGGCCGGTGTGGTGGCCCCTGCTGTTGGTGCTGGCGGCCTTGCTGGCCGGGGTGGCGGTGGCGTGGCGTCAGGTGCGTCGCCGCGAAGCGGCCATCGTGCCTGTCGCGGAAGTGCCAGTGACTGCGTCAACGGCATTGAAGGAAGATAAGACATGATTTCCTACGTTTTCCGGCGGCTGCTGTATGGCGTCTTCATCCTGCTGGGGGTGAACATACTCACCTTCATTCTCTTTTTTGCGGTCAACACGCCTGACGACATGGCCAGGCTGGCCATTGGCGGCCAACGCGTGGATCAGGAAGCGGTGGAGCGGTGGAAGGTGCAGCGTGGCTATGACAAGCCGCTGGTGTACGACGCCAGCGCAGAAGGCGCCGCCCGCTTTACCAATACCATTTTCTATGACCGCTCGGTCCCCTTGCTGCGTTTCGATTTTGGTTTTTCTGATGGCGGTCGGGATATCGGTCAGGAAATACGCAGCCGCATGATGCCCAGCCTGATGCTGGCCATCCCCACTTTCGTGCTTGGCCTGCTGGTTAGCGTTTCGTTTTCACTCATGCTGGTGTATTTCAGAGGAACGCGGCTGGATTTTGCCGGGGTGGTCTTTTGCGTGGTGCTGCTGTCCATTTCCAGTCTGTTCTACATCATCGCCGGGCAGTGGCTGTTTGCAAAGATACTGAAGTGGGTGCCGTATTCCGGCTATGTCGAGGGTTGGGGCAGCTTGCGATTTCTGGCCCTGCCCGTACTGGTGGGGGTGATATCGGGCCTGGGGGCCGAAGCGCGTTTCTATCGCAGCCTGTTTCTTGAGGAAAGCGGTAAAGACTACGTGCGCACCGCCAGGGCCAAGGGTCTGGCGGAAAGGGTGGTGCTGTTCCGCCATGTGCTGCGTAATGCCATGCTGCCCATACTGACGGGCACCGTATCGGCCATACCATTGCTGTTCATGGGCAGCCTCATTGCCGAGTCCTTCTTTGGCATCCCTGGCCTGGGCAGTTACACCATAGATGCCATCAACGCACAGGACTTTTCCATTGTGCGCGCCATGGTGTTTCTGGGTTCAGCGCTGTACATCGTCGGCCTGATATTGGCAGACGTGTCGTACACGCTGGCTGACCCACGTATCCGATTCGAGTGACGCCATGCCGAAATTCGTACTTCTCTGGACCGATGCCTTTGTGTTGCTGGCGCTGGCGGCGGTGATTTTTCAGATATGGCGGGCACGCCACAGCCCAGCTATGGCGGCGGGCTGGCAGCAGGTGTTTCGCCGCCCTTCCGCCGTGGCGGCCGGCGTGGTGCTGGTCTGCTTTGCCTTGATCGGGGTGCTGGATTCCATCCATTACCGGCCACTGCTGCCGCCCGCGCCGGGCGCCAATGATCAGCCGGCAGTGCATTCGCCCATCACCCGTTCTGCTCTGGATGCTGTGCTTGATCTCACTCAGCTGCCAAATCGTGAAAGAACGTATTCGGCGCCCCTGGCCCTGCGACAGTTCACCAAGGAATCTTGGCTGGTCGACGGCGAGGTGGTACGCGATTATCCACGATTGCAGTATGCGGGGGCGCAATTGGCGGACGAGTCGCAGCGTGGCGCCGACCTGCGGAGCCGCGCGCTGGTCGGTCTGGCATGGGGTGCGGCGGTGGCTGCCGTGCTTGCCGTGTTGCTGACGGCGCTGCATAGGCGAGGGCAGGGAAGCTGGTCGGCCGGTATGCGATGGTGGTGGCGTGAATCGGATGTTCCCTGGCGCGCATTCTGGCTGACAGCCAGTGTCATCGGTCTGCTGGGCACGGTGACCCTGAGCCTGGCGGCCGATTATCACGTGCTGGGGACTGACCGCAC
>JBAYOJ010000296.1:0-3572 GCA_041678385.1 Burkholderiaceae bacterium
GCCATCCCCCGGAGCTATCGCATGATGCAGGGCTTTGGCGTACATACTTTCCGTTTTGTAAACCGCGAAGGCCAATCCATTTTCGTCAAGTTTCATTGGAACCCGATGCTGGGCACCCATTCCCAAGTCTGGGACGAAGCCGTGAAAGTGTCCGGAGCCGACCCCGACTACCATAGGCGCGACCTCTGGGAAGCCATCAATGCCGGCAACTACCCCGAATGGGAACTGTGCATACAGACGTTCACTGAAGAAGAAGCCGAATCTTTCAGTTTCGACATACTGGATTCCACCAAGCTCGTTCCCGAGGAACTGGCACCCCTGCAACCCATAGGCCGCATGGTCCTCAATCGCAACCCTGACAACTTCTTTGCCGAGACCGAACAGGTGGCCTTCTGCGCCGCCCATGTTGTGCCCGGTATCGACTTCACCAACGACCCCTTGCTGGCCGGACGCATTCATTCTTACGCCGACACCCAGCTTTTGCGGCTGGGGGGACCCAATTTCCATGAGTTGCCCATCAACGCGCCCCTTGCTCCGGTACACAATAACCAGCGTGACGGCATGCATCGCCAGACCATACACCGCGGCGTCGCATCGTATGAGCCCAACTCGCTGGCAGGTGGCTGTCCCTTCCAGGCAGGTGCCGCGGGCTACGTATCCTTTCCCGAACCGGTTCAACAGGATGAACTGCGGGGCAAGCCCGAAAAATTTGCCGAACACTACAACCAGGCCGCGCTGTTCTACAACAGCCAGACGCCGATTGAACAGGATCACATCGTCGGCGGGTTCCGCTTCGAGCTCAGCAAGGTGACCGTACCTGCCATCAGAGCGCGCGTGGTATCGATGCTGCGCAACGCGTCGGAAGACCTTGCGTCCCGTGTGGCAGATGGCCTGGGGATGGATCTCCCGGATCCCATGCCACGGGTAATGGACACCCCGCCGACACCGGAGGTAACGAACTCACCCGCGCTTTCATTAATGGCCCGTCCCGGAGATGGCGGCATTGCCACCAGAATGGTCGCCATTCTGGTGGCCGACGGCGTGGATGATGCTTCGGTCTGGCCCCTGGCCGTCGCCTTGCAAGCTCGTGGAGCCGTCGTGCGCCTGGTAGGACAGCACGTTGGCGTCCTGATTTCCGCCAGCGGTGCCCAGCTGGATGCCGATGCTTCATTGGAGAACCACCCAGGCGTCCTGTTCGACGCTGTCGCCGTCCCGCAAGGGATGGACGCTGCACAGCGCTTGGCCAAGGACCCAAAAGCCAGGGAGTTCCTGCAGGACCAGTTCGTGCACTGCAAAACCATTCTGGCATCCCGCGAAGCAGAGCCGCTGCTGCGCAAGGCCGGCATCACGGCTGAAGATGAAGCCGCAGCCGGCATGATCATCCACGACGACATCGATGCAGCGAGCATACAAGCATTCATTGACGCCGTCGGCCGACATCGCCACTTTGAACGAGAAAATCACCCCGCGACCTGAAACCGGCAAGCGCGCTAAGAGCGGGCACACGGCTGTACCTGCCGCTGCGCCCGCTCTGCGGCCCTCGGAAAGCTGGGGGCTACCCCCACATATCCACGCCCAGCGCCGTAATGATGCGGCCCTCGTCAAACCCGTATTGCAGGTAATGCTGTAGCGGGTCGAGCTGGGCGGCAGCCACGTCCGTGTTGGCCTGTAAATAAGCCGTGGTGTCCATCCATGCCGACGGGCTGCGCCCTTCCTGCCAGCCGTATATCTGGTAGTGCTGATAGCCGCTGTTTAGATCGCGGTTGATCACTGCCTGAGCCACATCGGCATTATTGTTCAGGTACCAGATTTCATGGAACAGTACATTCGGGTTGCGGCTCTCGGTAGCGCCCCATGATGCGTAGTGCTCAAAACCGCTGCCGAGCTGCCCCACCGCAACAGCGGCGGCCACGTCCGGATTCTGACCCAGATAGCCGGCCTCGTCGAAGAGGTCGGTTGCCAGATCAGTGGGTGGCCGGGCCAGCACGACCTGATCGGCAAAGTGCAGTAATTCGATGTTGTACAGGACATCGACGCCACCACCTGAAAGGCTGTGGCTATAAAGAGTCATCCCGTCTTCGTGGCGTTCAACCGTATAGTTCGAAAACTCGCCGATCAGCCGCACGACGTCCATCCCGCCGCCACCATCCATATGGTTATTGCCGCGCCCCGCCATCAGAATGTTGTCGGCACCATTGCCGATCAGGACGTCGTCACCGTCGCCTGACACGAGATGACGGAAGGAACCGGGGTCGATCAGACTTACCGCCGTTTCGCCTATCCATGATTCGCCCCCTGACAGATCGAAGCGCAGACCCTGGGTGACAGCCGCCGCGTTCAGCGTCAAACCATGGGCTGCGTCGATCAAGCCGCGCTCGGGCTGCAGATCCGCAAAACGGGCAAACTCGTCGGTGAAGATTTGAACGCCATGCCGCGCTATACCGCCAGTCGTATGCGCCAGAATCGACCATTCCTTGAGATGCACGGGCTTACCCTCGGCCAGGCTGCTGAGGCGAAGCGTCCATTCGCCAACCAAACCTGCACCCCAATGCAATACGCTATTCAAACTGTAGCTGAGTTCGGCCTCATCAAAGTCATCGTCGTCGTCCTCATCATCGTCATCGTCGCCGTTGTCACCACCACTGGCCTTCACCACATCCTCTACCGAAGGCGGCTGATTGATCAGCCGGCTGACCATGCCGTCCGGCGAAATGAGCTCCACGGTGACATACTTGAGGTCTTCTGCCTCGAGGCTGACATTAACCATCATCTGTTCAAGCCTGTAATCCACAGCAAAGCTTGCCGTCGCCGTAGCTTGTTGGCCGGCGTCTACCGTAAGGCTGTGCTGCCCGACATCTCCGTGCTGAAGCAGCAAATTGGCCACGGTGCCGACCTTCATCCAGCTTTCCGCCAGCCTTACCGCGGCAAACGCATCAATATGGCCATAGCCGAAGTCATGACTGGCAAGCAGGGCGCCACCATTCCAGTCGTGCGCGCCATTGAAGGCGTGATCGTGATCGCGATCCAGGAACGTCGCGCGCCGGGACGAATAGACGAGTATTTCCTGGACATCGCGGTAGCCCAGACCAGGGTTCGCCTCCAGCATCAGGGCTACCACCCCACCGGCAATAGGCGTTGATGCGGACGTCCCGATAAACATTTCATCCCTGTCGGTGTAGTTACCCGCTACGCCCGGCTCGGTATTCCGGCCCAGTTCCCCCTGGAGATCGGTCGTCACGATGGAGGCGAGAAAGGAACCAGGAGCCGTGACCAGCACACTCGCCCCAGCGTTGGAATAAATGGTGACCCCGCCCTTTTGATCACTGGCCGCGACGCCGATGGCCCAGGGCATGTTGGTGATCGGAGTATCGTTGGTGTCGAAATTCATTTCGCGCTCATTCCCGGCAGCAAAGAGCGTCACTATCCCCAACCCGCCCCGACCGAATTCGGCCATATCCCGCCCCACGGCATGAGTCTCTGCCTGGTGCCCACGCAATATGAATGGGAAAGCTGAGAGACCCCAGCTATTGACTGAAACATCGGCGCCGCCCTGAATCATCTTTTCGGCAGCC
>JBAYOJ010000297.1:0-3558 GCA_041678385.1 Burkholderiaceae bacterium
CTCAGTTACTGGAAAAAGCCCGCAAGCAGGTCGCCTATCAGGCCAGCCATGGTTCATCCCAGCGCATGCTTGACCGTCAGGAAGCCATTGCCATCGAGCCCGCACTGGCCCATTTGGGCAGCGCGCTGGCAGGCTGCGTTTACACACCGACCGAAGAAGTGGGCGACTGCCATCTGTTCACCACCGAACTCTTCAAGCAGATTCAGGCCCACCCCGCAGCCAGCGTCCATACCGGTGCGCAGGTCGTACGCTTGCAGACGCGACAAGGACGGGTAACTGGCGCCCAGCTGGATAATGGCAATATCGTCGAAGCCGACCACTTTGTCGTGGCCAACGGCCTGCAGGGCTATGACCTGCTGAAAAAACACGGCCTTACCGTGCCACTCTATGGTCTTAGGGGCTATAGCCTCAGCATTCCACTGCCGCCTGACCCGCCGGCCGGCCATACGGGTACGCCGCCGGCCGCCCCATCCATCAGTGTCACCGATTACGAACGGCGCATCGTCTACGCGCGACTGGGCAGCCTGCTGCGCATCGCCGCCATGGTGGATATCGGCGATAGCTCTTCAGGCATCAACCGTTCGCGCATCCGCCACCTGAAGTCGGAAGTGCTCAAAAGCTTCCCGGAACTGACGGTCGACCAGGCCAAGGAATGGGCCGGCGACCGCCCTGCCACGCCCGACGGCAAGCCCATCATCGACCGTAGCCGCCGCTTCGAGAACCTGTGGTTGAATCTGGGCCACGGCGCCCTGGGCTTTACGCTGGCCTGCGGCAGCGCGGTCTTGCTCCATGCACTGATGACGCGCGGCCAGGGGACTATCGACGCCACCCCTTTCGGGATCCGCTAATCGCGCCTTAAGCAGGGCCGCCACAACCACAACCGTGGAATTACGCCCCTGCGGGGGCCACGGTGACGGCGCTTTGCCCGCTGTCACGCAATGCCTGGGCCACAAACCCTGATGCCTTCATTTCCTCGATGAAGGCATCAAGGAATGGCTGCACCACTGCCCGGTTTGCCGGGACTGCCATGGCCTGACGGATGGCCGTGAAATGCCCGGGCAACACCTTGAAGCCCGTACGGGAACGGGCCACGGTTTCCAGCGGCTGACGCACACCTGCCGCCGCATCCAGGCCTTGCTCAATGAAAAGACCCACCGCCTCGGCTGAGGTCGGTGCACGCAGGATTTCCGCATGCTTGAGCGTGCGCGATAAATATAGGTCGTATGCCGCACCCTCGCCCACAGCAATACGGATGCCGGGGGCATCCAGCTGATCCACCGTGCTGTAAGGCGATTCTTCCCGTAAAAGGTAGGTTCCCTCAATCAAGGCATAAGGCGCCGTGAACGCAAGCTGATCGGCACGCATGGGGTCGATGGCCAGAAAGCCGACGTCCCAGGCCCCTTGTGCTGCGGTTTCCACTATTTTTCCGGCCGTTTCAAAGGGCACGAACTCGAGCTTTACTCCCAGGCGCTCGGCCAGGGCCCTGGCCAGAGCCGCCGAAATCCCTTGGGGTTGCGCCTGAGGGCCGCGCTGTGCCAGTACAGGATTCCCGTAGTTGATGGCGGCGCGCAGCGCGCCCCCTACAAGCAGTTCGGCCTTGACGTGATTCAGGTCCATATGCATTTCTGGTTTCCTTTGATATTGGAACACCCACTACAGCAGATCGCGACGCAGATCGGCGGCGGAACGTGGTGACAACAGCCCTGGTGCAATGTCGAACACGCTGCGTGCACCCTTTTCGCCAGCCTGGCTGAGGCGATGGGCTGCACGGGCATAAGCCACCAGGACGCTGGAGGTAAAGCCAGGATTGCTTTCCAGGGTCAGTGAGTATTCGACCACCTGCTTGTCGCCAGCGCCGCTGTCGCCGCTACGGATGACGAAGCCGCCATGAGGCATGGCGGCATGATCGCGGCGTAAAACTTCTTCGGAAATGAAGGTGACGCTAGTGTCGTAATCGGCAAAGTAATCGGGCATGGTGATGATGGCTGCACGCACCTGCTCGGCATTGGCGCCTTCTTCCAGCACCACAAAGCATTCCCGCTTGTGCTTTTCACGGGTGCTCAGTTGTGGCTGCACCCCGCTGCGTACTTTTTCAATTGCTTCAGGGGAGGGCACGGTGTATTGCACGGCACCGCGCACACCCGGCACTCGGCGTACAGCGTCAGAATGCCCCTGGCTCAGGCCCTTGCCCCAAAATGTATACGTGTCCCCCTGCGGCAGAATGGCTTCACCGAACAGGCGGTTGATCGAAAACAGGCCTGGATCCCAACCCACGGAAATAATGGCAAGATTGCCGCCTGAACGCGCCGCTGCGTCGACCGCATCGAAATATTCCGGAATACGCGCATGGGTGTCGTAGCTGTCGATGGTGTTGAACATGGCAGCCAGCGCAGGGCCCTGCTCGGGGAGGTCGTTCTTGGAACCCCCACAAAGGATCACCACATCAATATCATTTTTGTGGCGCTCAATATCATCCAGGCGATGCACGGGTACGGAAGCGCCCAGCGGGCTGACGCTGCCCGGGTCGCGGCGCGTAAAAATGCCGACCAGTTCCATATCGGTGGCCTGCGCGATGGCGGCTTCCGCCCCACGCCCCAGGTTGCCATAGCCGGCGATTGCAATGCGTATCTTGTCTGTCATGTCGTCAGGTCTGTCGAGAGAAGGATGGGTGGCAGCGTGTCCCGATCCGGGGCGCCTGCTTGCCGCTCGAATTATTCAGAGCTTCCCTAGAAGTTTAAGCGATCCAGGCCAGTAGGCATCGCCGCTTTCAATGCTAAACTCGGGCGGTCCGATAGGAACATATCGACGCGGGCGGGGCTCGTGCCACCCGCCGCTCAAAAACAGAAAAAGGGGGGAGATCCATGCAATATGTTATCCAGGTGCTGTCCGCCATACTGATAGGCCTTTCCATCGGCGTGATCCTGGGTCCGCGTTATCCAGTCCGTTTCATCGGCTCTTTGATTGCCATTGCGCTGGGCCTCATCTCTATTTTCACATCGTCCTGGGTTTACCTCGCCGCTGGCACAGCGGTGTTCCTGGTGGCCCTGCTCATGCCAGCGGGCGCTTCGTCCTCGCGAACCTGAGTCCAAAGGGCGGCCTGCTTTGGCCGCCCCGTGTAATCTCTGCACCCATAAACCATCAACGACGATCCCACGTCAGTACATAGCGTGCAGGTGTTCCTGCTTGCACGACGACATCCTGCGTCTGGGTTCTGCCGGTGTAGCTCGCGTCAATGACATACGAACCCGGGTCAAGGCGCAGCAATAAATACGGCCCCGCATCAGGTATTTCTACCAAGACATCACCCTCCTGCTTCACTGTCACTGTCACATCGGCAATATAGGGCTGCGCGCCCCCGCCTTCGTCCGTCGCGGCGAAGACCAGCGTCAGCGGGTAATCCGCCGCGGCGCTCTTGAAGGCCTTCGCCATATCCGACCCGAATCCCCCCGTTACGTACTCGACGCCCCCTGATGTCTGTGCGGGCGGCAGTTGCGCCCAGGCGGTGCTGGCCAGGGCCGCCATGGCCAGCACCGCGCCAGAGATCAAGCAGCGGCTCAA
>JBAYOJ010000298.1:0-3554 GCA_041678385.1 Burkholderiaceae bacterium
TGATGATGCGATGGCCAAAGGCATTGTGTCGATACCGGGCCACCCGACTACCGGTGGTGGATGTGACGCTTTCCAGGCGCCGGCCGGGGCCGTATCCCAGCAGATAGTGCTCAGTGCGCAGGGACAGGCCGGAGCGGTCGTGCTGGATTCGGGGGATGTGGCTGCCGCCGTTCTTATCTGTCGCCGCCAGGCGGCCGTCGGCGTGCCAGGCATACCAATGGCGGGTGGTGCCGCTGGCGTTTTGATGCAAGGCCGCCTGCATGCGGGCCTGCCTATCGTGGGCGTAAGAATAGAGGTCTTGGTGCCCCATGTGTGAAAACTGATGCTTATCATGCAGCAGCCGGCCTTGCGCGTCGTGGCTGCGCCGCTGCAGCCACAGGATCTCGTCGCCATGCCGCAGCACCAGCGTGTCGGCGTGTGCGCCTGCGGGGGCGCTGGTGAGCAGCTCAAGGCCGTTGCCATGCCGGTAACCTGGCATACCGGCGATGGATGTGATCACCGGCAAGCTGCGCCCCTGTGCATCTTCCCAGAGCATAGCGGCCAGTGTGGCTGCCGGGCCGTTACCCCGCCATTCGTAGTGCAGGGCGCCGCCTTCTGGCAGGCGGTGCAGCCGCAGGCGCCCATTGTCGTCGTACTCAAAGCTTTCGTGGAAATGAAGAGCTGCTGCGTTCCCCCATGCCGGCCGCCGTACGCTGCGGCTTGTGACGCGGCCCTGGCGATCATGTTGCAGCGACTCGGTTTCAGCAGGATGCTCAATGCGCCGCAACTGGCGGCCATGCCAGTGCAGATCCGTGCGGATAATGCCGCCAGCCGGGCCGCTGCTGCGTTCATCAATGCGCCAGGGGCGCCCCTGCTTGTCGTAGTGCAGTCGGACAGCGTCGCCGTTGGCGTAACGCAAGTCGGAAGGACGGCCCGCCGCGTCTGCAAGCAGGGTGGCCCGGCCTGTAGCGTGGCTGTACCAGGTGTAGCGGCCTTGCTGGCGATCGTGGTGGAGTTCCAGGCCGGGCCAGCCTGGCGCCGGAAGGTGTCGCAGGCCGCTGGGCCTGCCGTCGGCTGCACGCAGCAGGTGCATATCGCCCAGGGTTGCCAGCCGCCCGTGCGCATCGTAGCCCGCAGCCAGACTATGCCCGATGACAGGGCCAGGGCAGGCAAGGCGGGGGCCATGGGCTGAGGTGCAGCGGCTGTTGTTGCGGCTGAGCAGGCGGTATCCCTCCTCGGTGCGCTGATAGCGGGCCTCCTGCTGCCAACCATCGCTGCTGCGTATACGGGTTATCCCATTGCGCCCCCTGCTTGCGCTTTGCACGTAATCGATGTGCAGCACCGGCAGCCGGCGACCATGCTGCTGAGCTTCTATTACCCTGCCGTAGCGATCGTACTTCCAGCTTGCAAGCCGCTGCGGCCTTCCCTTGGGGGCGGCCAGTGAGATACCGGTCAGCGCATAGGGGTTGCCCGCCTGCAGGCGGGCTTCGTAGTGATAGAGGCGCTGCATGCCATCAGGGCGTTGTACTGACTCCAGGCGTGCCGCCCTATGGCCGCTGGCGGCATCAGGGTGGCCGTGAGTGTAGTGAAACCTGCCCAGCGGCGTGTCGATGGATTCCAGCAATACCTGATCGTGGTCTTTGCGGTAATGGAAGTGCAGGTCATGCCCGGATGAGCTTTCCACTGATCGGATCATCCCGGCCAGCGGCTGAGGGCCTGAATGACGGTGAATGCGTATGAAACCGGACCGATTCAGTTCTATTCGTGCGAGCTGCCCATCGGGCCCGAATATCAACCGGCGCCCATCCGGCCATTGCCAGCGCAGTTCGTCCCCTTGTGGCAGCGGTGGGCCGATCTTCAGTATGCTGCCGTCGCCCTGGCGCACGTGCCAGCCGTCGCTGCGCTGCTGCAGCCGCATATCGTAGGAAAATGCCCAGTTGCCGCCCAGCGCCGTACGGTGTGTGGCCAAGCCGTTGTAATGACGGATGAGTTCCAGGGCCGGCGCCGATGGGTTGGGCGGCAGATCAACGTCCAGCTGGTATTTGTTGCCGGTTGCCAGGTGCACCGGGTTGCCCACCCCTAGCCCAGGCATGGGTTCTGGGTTGCCCAGCAGTGCTGCGCCACCCAGAGAACAGGGGGCGCCCAGTGCTGGCGGGGCGCAGAAGCCCCCGCCAGCCACCGGGGAGGGCGAATCACTGGGGCCCATAGGCTGCAATAGGCCAGGCTCGGCCCCGACGGGCGCTATGCAGGCAAGCGTGGCGGCCAGCAACCCGGCAAGCAAGCGGCAAGGGCGGCGCCGCCCTGCCCGCCACACCCGTGTACCACGCTTTTTGTGGTTGGCTTGTAGTGCAGTAGAGGCCGGGCAGGGGGCGGGACCCGCCGTTTTGGGGTCGAAGGAAGTGGGCAACATGGCGCAAGATGTGAAACCAAATGAAACAGGCAAGGGAGGGCTTCATCATCCGCCTTGGCAGCGAAGAGGGGTTCAGGTAGTGTTAAGGCGTGTCCATTGTGGGAACTGCGATCATGCTTATTGTCTTTCATTCAAAGTCTTCCGCTGAAGTGCTGATGTTCAGCCAACATGCGCTTCCCATTCTTCGGGCCGCAGGCAAGTCTTACGAAAGTGAAGTACCCGAACGCGGTGTCATCACCCGGGAACACCTGGGTGGCGCCATTGCCGGCATTGAGCGGGCCATGGCCATTACGAAGGAAACCGACGAAAACCCTGATACGGATGATGACAATGACGACAAAGTGCATCCGGTGAATGAACCCGTCAGCTTCCGCAGGCGCGCTTATCCTCTGCTCGCCATGCTCCGCTTGGCGCACGAAAAACAGGAAGATGTGCAGTGGGAGCCGGCACCCGTCTGGTAGCCGGCTTACCAGGGCTTATTCGTAGCGGATCGCCGGGCCATGGTCGCCAATAAGGCCGTGGTGCGTCACCAGGCCGTTGTGGCCGAACCAATGCAGCTGATAGCCGGGCGGTTCAAAGATGAACTGCAGTTCGTTGGGGTCGCCTTCAAGGTCCATCACGATCTGATGGGCGGTGCCCGGGCAGATGGAGACGACGGTGCCGGCCAGGCGGCACATCACGCTGCGGTGTACATGTCCGCAGGCGATGCGTTCAATGTTGTCGTATTCGGCAATGAGATCCAGAAAAGTATCCCGGCCTTCCTGCAGCGCCAGTCCGTCCATGCCGCGTATGCCGGTTTCCATGGGCGGGTGGTGCATCATGATGACGGTGGGTTTTTCGGTTTCTGCCTCTAGGGTGCGGGCCAGCCAGCCCAGCCGGCGTTCGCAGAGGGCGCCATGGCTGGCACCTGGCACGACGGTATCCAGCGCGATGATGCGTAGCGGCAGGTCCTCTATCGCATACTGTATGAATGGGGTGTCGTTGTGCAGGCAGCTCATGTCCGGGAAAGCTGCACGCATATGCTCAATACTATCGTGGTTGCCGGGAATGGGCAGCCAGGGCATGCGCAGTTCGGACAACACGGCGCCGACGCCTTCGTATTCTTCAGGCCGGCCATGTTCGGTAAGGTCGCCGGTCACCAGCACAAGATCAGGCAGCAGTCGCA
>JBAYOJ010000299.1:0-3550 GCA_041678385.1 Burkholderiaceae bacterium
AACTGCACCCCACAGCCATAGATATGGGCCTGGCTCGTATTACAGAGGTGGCGCAGCGGCTGAATCTCACCCTGCCCTGCGTGCGCATTGCAGTGGGGGGTACCAATGGCAAGGGCTCTACCTGCGCCATGCTGGAAGCCATTTATCTGGCTGCCGGCTACCGGGTGGGCACGTATACCTCGCCGCATCTGATCCGCTACAACGAACGTATCCGCGTGGATGGCGAACAGGCATCCGACACCGACATTGTGGAACAGTTCGCCCGTATTGATGCCGCGCGTGGTGACATCACCCTCAGCTATTTTGAGTTTTCCACGCTGGCGGCCATGCTCTTGTTCGAGAGCTGCAAGGTGGATCTCGCCATACTGGAAATCGGCCTGGGGGGCCGCCTGGACGCAGTGAACATGCTGGATGCGGACTGCGCCATCATTACCAGCGTCGACCTGGATCACATGCAGTATCTGGGCAGTGACCGTGAACAAATTGGTTGGGAAAAAGCCCATATTTTCAGGCGTGGCCGGCCGGCCATCTGCAGCGACCCTGTGCCGCCGCAGCGTTTGATCGACCATGCAGCCAGCATCGGGGCGGATCTTTGGCTGTTCGGGCGCGATTTCAATTATTCCGGCGACCGCCTGCAGTGGTCGTACGGTGGCCGTGAACAACGCCGCAACAGTCTGGCTTATCCTGCGTTGCGTGGCGCCAACCAGTTGCTCAACGCTTCCGCTGCCCTGGCCGCCATCGAAGCCCTGCGCAGCAGCCTGGCCGTGCCGCAGCAGGCAGTGCGTATCGGGCTTTCACAGGCATCTTTACCCGGGCGCATGCAGATTCTGCCCGGTGTGCCGTCCATTGTGCTGGATGTGGCCCATAACCCGCATGCGGCGGCCACGTTGGGGCAGAGCCTTGATGCCATGCCATCCTTTCCCGTCACCCATGCAGTGGTGGGTATGTATGCCGACAAGGACGTCGAAGGTGTCGTGCGGCGTATGGCTTCCAGGGTGACGCATTGGCATTGCGCCAGTCTGGCAGGCGAACGGGGCCTGTCTGCGCAAGACCTGGCCAAGGTGGTACATAAGGTGCTTGCCGAGCGCAGCAAACCATCCGCTGGCATTGCCGCCCCGGATACACATTCGGGTACGGCGCCTATTGTGCTCCCGGCGGTGGGCGGGCCGCCCGCCGCGCCGTCCAGCACACCCGGCGTCAAGGCTGCTCCACGCCCGGCGCAGCTTGAGCGAGAAGTGCAGGTGAGTTGCTGGCCCGACCCTGTAACGGCCTTTTTCGAGGCACGAAAGCTGGCCAGCGACAATGATAGAATCGTAGTGTTTGGATCGTTTTCCACAGTCGGCCCGGTTTTGCATGAACTGGGCCCGGAAGCGGCCTAGCCCGGGCTTCGGTCCGATTGGTTTCACTTACACGCAGATAGGTCATAAGCGTCCATGGGATTGTTTTCGCGCAATGAGCCATCCGCCAGCACGGGTCGGCGCAGTTCTGCACGAACCGGTGTTTCCAGCGAAGCCCAGGCGGCAGAATTACGCGTTCGCGCGCGCCGCCGCCTGATAGGCGCATTGGTGCTGGTGCTGACGGCCATCATTTTTGTCCCCATGCTGTTCGATTCTCCCCCCGAAGAAGAACTGGCATCCCCGTTGGTACTACCGGAACCGATGCCGGCCGTGCCGTCTGAACCGCAGCTTGCTCTGGCGCCTGAGCCCGTCACGCCACTGCAGCCTGATGGCGGCAGCATAGACGCCCCGGCTGTTGCGCAAGTCGAACCGGCACAGCCCGAATCCCCGGCTCCAGAAATTACGCCGCCCAGCCCTGCGCCCGAACCCCAGCAAAAACCGCCGGCACCGCCCGCCAAACCCGAAAGCCCGCCTGAAAAGGCCAAACCTCCAGTGCCGGCCAAGGCACAGCGCACCGACGACGGTTCGGTGGCGCTTGCGCTGCTCGAAGGTCGTGCGCTGCCGAAACCAGCGGCCAGTGCACCAGCATCGTCCGGCAGCGTCGTGCTGCAGGTGGCTGCCTATACGACAGAATCCGACGCTCAGTCGCGACGCGAAAAGCTGGTCGCGGCGGGGGTCACCAACGCCTATGTCGAGAGCGCCGTCGCCAATGGCAAGACCGCTTATCGTCTGCGCGTGGGTCCATTCCCGACCCGCGATGCCGCAGAAGCCGCGCAGGCTCGCCTGCGTCAACTGGGTTATAACAACGGCCTGATATTCACCAAGTGACCGGATTCGACTACATCGTGCTGGTCATCCTGGGCGTTTCCGCTATCCTTGGCATGGTACGAGGCCTCGTCAAAGAAGTTTTATCCCTGCTGGCGTTCGCAGTAGCGGTGCTGGCAGCGGTATGGTGGGGCACCGCTGCCTCCACCGCTTTGTCGGCGTTCATTGAAAACGCCTTTCTGCGCACTGCGGCAGGTTATGGCGCCGTATTCATCATCGTGCTGCTGCTCGTCGGTTTGCTGAACCTGACGCTGGCAGGGTTGATTGAACGCACTGGGCTGACACCGGCCGACCACGGCCTGGGGGCGGTATTCGGCCTGGCGCGCGGCGCCTTGATCGTTTTCATTCTGGTCGCGCTGGCCGGGCATACCGAGCTCCCACAGGAATCATGGTGGCAAGAAGCCAGGCTGTCGGGTGCCGCCGTTGCGGCTGTGCAGCAATCCCGGGCCATGCTGCCGCCCTCATTGTCATCCTGGCTGCCTTACTGATTGAAATCTCCGGAATATAATTTGTCTCGCCTGACCTCGTCATCCGGTAGCCGTGTGCTGCTTGAACGAGGTTTCTGCCGTCAACATCCAGGCTTGCGCCAGGCGCAGCCAATACAGGAACATTCAAATGTGTGGAATCGTGGGGGTTGCAGCGACCGGCCCCGTCAATCAGCTGATTTATGACAGTCTGCTGCTGCTCCAGCACCGGGGGCAGGACGCTGCCGGGATCTCTACGTCGCACGATGAATTCTTCAGCATGTACAAGTCGCACGGTCTGGTGCGCGATGTGTTTCGCACTCGAAACATGCGGTCACTTCCGGGTAATTCCGGTCTCGGTCAGGTGCGCTACCCCACAGCGGGTTCCAGTGACAACGTCGACGAAGCCCAGCCGTTTTACGTGAATGCGCCATTCGGCATCATGTTTGTCCATAACGGCAACCTGACCAATTGGCGAGAACTCCGCGAAGAACTGTTCAGCATCGACCGGCGGCATATCAACACCAATTCCGATTCAGAAGTGTTGTTGAATGTCTTTGCCCATGAGTTGCAGCAGGCGGCCGATGGCCGTTCGCTGGATGACGAAGCCGTCTATTGCGCGGTGGCGGCGGTGCATGCGCGCTGTCGCGGTGCTTATGCGGTGATTGCCCAGATTGCCAATTTCGGCATGGTGGCGTTCCGGGATCCCCATGGCATCCGGCCGCTGTGCATGGGCAAGCTGGAAACATCCCAAGGCACCGAGTGGATGGTCGCCTCTGAATCCGTCGCCCTCACGGGTTGTGGTTTCACGCGTCTGCGCGACATCGAACCGGGTGAAGCGGTGATCATTGATATCGACCGCAA
>JBAYOJ010000300.1:0-3550 GCA_041678385.1 Burkholderiaceae bacterium
CGCCATCGCAGTGGGCTTGCGAGATGAAAACGGCGGTGCCTTCGGGGCGCTTACACTTACCAATGCCCAGAACCGGTTTTCACCCCAGTTCATCGATATCATCCTTGCCGAAATGCGCACCACCGCTGCGGACATCGAAGCGGACATCGTCCGCTTCTTCGGCAGGAAAAAGGCCTGAACAAGCGGATCGCCCAATTCCACAGATGCGCGCAGCGCGGGGGCTTGATCAGAGGGCCCCAAGCCTTGTGGCAAGTTGACCATCAGCGGGGCGGCGCCACCCCCTTGCAGTCGGCCCCCATCCATTGAGCCTCGTGCTTCATGTCCAGGGCAAGCCTCTGCCCTTTGTACTTGCCCTGTACCGTTGCTTCGCTCTTGAAACTGGTGGCGGTGGAATCCCAGATTCTGCCGGAACCGGTCCAGTCGCCCTGGGGGTTGCTGCAGACGAAAGAGAATCGGGCGGTGTTCCCTGATTCCTGCCAATCCAGCTCTGAACAATCAACCTCATGTTCGGCCAGCACCGACTTCAAGTCACGCTGAGTCATTTCCCGGGTCAGACAGGTTTGTGTAACGGTGGGAATACCCAGGTTGGACCGGCCGACGAGCTTTTCTACCTGCTTGCGCTGGGATTCAGGTAGATTCTTGAACATATCCTGCACCCCGAGGGCAATGGAAGCAAGGTGCGAGCCATCAACCAGGCGCAATTCCCACAAGCCAGGCTCGTGTTCCGCCAGCGGCGTCTGTGCAAATGAAGCGCCTGCCGCCATCAGGCAAGACAGCATTCCAAAAATTGAAGCCAGGGCAATAGGGCGCACAATAGTTCTCCGTTGAAAGACAGGCGGCCGCTGTCTGCGGCTGAACGATGAACCTGAGGTGAGCACATAGTGTGCCACCCCCCTGCGCATAAGGTTTTTCACCTCGGTCTTGATTTGCAGAAAACCCTTAGCGCGTACCCGCAGGTGCCTTATCGCCCCGGGGCGGCGCACTGTGCAGCAATAACGCGCCACAGATCACGATAGGGAATGCGATCAGCATATAACCAACCCCAAACCCCCCTACCGCTTCGCTCAGCACACCGAATATCGATGGCACGGCCACCACACCAAGAAAGGTGATGGACAGGGCCCCGCCTGTGGCGGTGCCTGCCATGCCAGCGGGCGCGAGCCTGGCAACTGCAGCCAGATAGACCCCGTTCCAGCCTGTGGCCGATGCACCAAAGAATGTCACCAGGATCAAGGTAAGGACAAGCGGAGCCTGTTCGCCCAGCATGCCGGTTGCGACGGCGCTGATGGCCAGGACAAAAGACAGGGCGGCAAGGGTGCGGCTGGCGCCCAGATAGCGGTCGGAAATATAGCCCCAGATGACCCGTCCCAGCACACCCCCCACCTGCGCCACAGCCAGCGCAATACCCGCAGTGACCAGGCTGTAGCCCAGTTCGGTATGCAGATAGGTGACGAGATAGCCCGCCAGACAAAGTTGGGCACCGGAGAAAAAGAAAGACGCACTGGCCAGGCGCCGCAGATTGGCTTGCGCCAGCACCAGCCGCAATGGCCCCAGCAAGCCTGCCATCCGCAAAGGCGCAGCCGGCTTGCGGTCGGCGTCATGGGCGGCACGCAGAGGCTGGGAAAGCACGGCACAAGCCAGGCACAAGACGGCCACGACAAGAATGGCTGATTCAGGGCCGGCGCGCTGCGTCAGTGGCGGCGCGATGAACCCGGCCATCATGCCCCCCAGGGGCACGCCGGTCTGCTTGATGGAAAACACCAGGCTGGCGCGATGCGGCGGTGTACTGGCGATCAACAGATGAGAGCTGGCCGGGGTGATGGGCCCATAGCCCATGCCAATCAGTACGGCCCCCAGGGCCACGGCCCAGAGCGAGGGCAGCAGGACGGCCAGCAGGCCCACTGCACAGAACAGCAGGCCCAGCTGACTGAGACGTATAGCGCCATAACGCTGCAGGACCTGCCCCGACATCAGGCTGCTGAGTATGGCCCCCACGTATACCAGCGCTACGTAGAAGCCCAGCAGCGACACCGACGCCCCGACCTGCGCTGCAAAGGCTGGGGCGATGGCGGGTATGGTCAGCGCCGCCATCGCCACCATGGCCTGGATCGCCAGAGTCACCATCAGTACCTGCCAGGTGTTCCCTGACGATCGCGTTGCTTCATTCATGCCTACATGCGCCTGCTGTATTGTTCGTGCCAGGCGGGGGCGAGCGCCGTGCTTGCGTTACGAAGACTCCGGCCTGCCGGCCGGAGTTTCCCGGGGAAGGTCAGTTCACCTGTGCGCCCGAATCCTTCACGATTTTGCTCCATTTTTCAATGTCGGCCCGCAGGATATCACCGAATTCGGACGGCGATGTCATGTAGGGCTCGGCACCGGTGGCGGCGAAGCGTTCCTTGACCTCGGGGCGTGCCAGAATCTCATTGATGTCGGCGTTCATCTTGTTGACGACGTCAGCGGGGGTACCGCCCGTGGCAAACAGCCCGAACCAGGGGTTGACGTTGAAGTCGGGATAGCCATTTTCTGCAATCGTCGGAATATCGTCGAACCCTTCCACCCGCTTATTACTGGTCAGAGCCACGGCATGCAGGCGCCCGGCTTGGAGGTGGCCGGCCACCGACGGCAAGCTGGTGAAGACCAGATCGATCTGCCCACCCATCAGATCAGTGAGCGCCGGTGCTGCGCCGCGATAGGGGATATGCACAAGCTCCACATCCGCAGTGGTGTTGAACATTTCCCCCAGCAAATGATTGACCGAACCATTGCCCGAGGAGCCATAAGTAAGACGTTCTTTCTTTGCGAGTTCCACGAGTTCCGGAATAGTGGAGAATTTGGCATCCTTGCGCGTCACCACCACGAATGGCAGGGTGGCCAGTGTCGCCACTGGAGCAAAATCCTTTTCGGGATCGAAAGGCAAAGACTTATACAACGAGCCATTGATGGCGTGCGAGCCCACATAGCTCATCAGCAGCGTGTAGCCGTCGGCGGGGGATTTGGCGACGGCCTCCATGCCAATATTGCCACCGGCCCCGGATTTGTTTTCTACCACCACGGGGTGACCCCATTTGGTACCAAGTTCCTGGCCCATGATGCGAGCGAGCGTATCGGATGCGCCACCGGGTGTTTGTGGCACGACGAGCTGTACCGTTTTCTCGGGGAAGCTGGACGCCTGTGCTGTGACGGCGGCCAGGGCGAGTGTTGCAGTAGCCGCCAGTTTCAGAATGCGGAAGGTCATGAATGTCTCCTTACTTATTTGTATCTGTTCAATGGTGGAATGACCGATGCTTCAAGTGTTGAGTACCTCCTTCAGTACATGCTGCAGCTGGTCTTCGATGGACGTATCCATCACGGTTTCATCCAACCGGGCAATCACCTGTGCAGCCCGCCTTTCGACGAGGCGGCGCAACCTGTAGCGCGCCCGGTTCAGTTCGCGGGTGCGCTGATCCTGACTTTCATCAAGCCAAGCCTGATGCTGGTCGATCATATCCGATAAGGCCTGTATGCTGTCTGGCTGTTCCGCCGATGTCAGCAGCACTTTGGGCCGCCAGGC
>JBAYOJ010000301.1:0-3483 GCA_041678385.1 Burkholderiaceae bacterium
CCTGATTGCGTGGCATCGTCAAGTTGAACCACCGCCACCTGGAAATCATCTGTCGCTTTGCGAAAACCGTCGCGGTTGGTCCAGACATCGCTGCGGGCCTCGCCGCCTTCGTAACCCGGAGCATAGGCAGCCCACGGCAGATCGGCCAGCATTTTGACGATATCCACATTGACCTGCACTGCTGCCTGATCAAAGGGGGCTTCTTTTCTGGCCACTGGGGCCAGGCGACCGAAATGGGCACCCAACAGCACCATGGCAGAGCTGCGGTACTTCACGGCCGCCTGCGGATCCCTGAATTGCTGAGCCTGACCCGGCAGGCTGAAACCCGCCAGCAGAACACCTGCCAACGCCAATACACCCAATTTTTTCATAAGAAGACCCTGTTTCATTACACCTTGACAGCGAGTTCCGCTGCCAGACCCACATAGCTACGCGGCGTCATGGCAAGCAAGCGTGCCTTGGGCTCGGCCGGCAGTTCCAGCCCCTGTATGAATCCGGACAGGGCTTCCTGAGTAATGCCCTTGCCCCGCGTCAATTCCTTGAGCTGTTCATAAGGCTGCGGCAGGCCGTAGCGGCGCATCACGGTCTGTACGGGTTCGGCCAGGACTTCCCAGCACGCATCAATATCGGCATCAATCGCTGCGACATTGAGCTCTAGCTTGCCCAGACCCCGCAGGCATGCGTCATAGGCCACGATGCAATAGCCCAGCGCCACGCCCAGATTTCGCAGAACGGTGGAATCGGTCAGGTCGCGCTGAAAGCGCGACACCGGCAGCTTCTCTGACAGATGGCGCAGCATGGCATTGGCCAGGCCCAGATTGCCTTCGGAATTCTCGAAATCGATGGGGTTGACCTTGTGAGGCATGGTGGACGATCCCACTTCGCCTTCCTTGAGCCTTTGCTTGAAATAACCCAGCGATATATAGCCCCAGATATCCCGATTAAGATCCAGCAGAATCGTGTTGGCGCGCGCCACAGCATCGAAGAACACTGCCATCCAGTCATGCGGTTCGATCTGAATGGTGTGCTCGTTCTGGGTAAGCCCCAGACGCTTCAGTACCCCTTTGCTGAAAACCGGCCAGTCAATTTCAGGATAGGCGCTGGTATGGGCGTTGTAATTGCCGGTGGCGCCGTTGAGCTTGGCAAGCGGAACCACAGCAGCAATATCGTCAACGGCGCGTTCCAGACGGGTGGCCACATTGGCGAATTCTTTGCCCAGCGTAGTGGGGCTGGCTGGCTGGCCATGCGTGCGCGACAACATGGGTTGAGCTGCAAATTGGCGCGCATACCCCTTGAGCGTTTCGCATAGTTGCCCCAGCTGCGGAAGGATGGCCTGTTCGCGGGCCCGGGTCAGCATCAGGGCGTGCGAAGTATTGTTGATGTCTTCAGACGTACAGGCGAAGTGGATGAATTCCGCCGCCCGGGAAAGTTCAGGGTGGCCATCCACCTGCTCTTTCAGCCAGTACTCAACCGCTTTCACATCATGGTTGGTGATTTTCTCGATTTCTTTAATGCGCGCGGCATCCTGTTCCGAGAAATCACTGACGACCTGCTGCAACCGCCCCCGCGCCTCGTCAGAAAACTTCGGCAGCTCTGGCAGCCCGGCTTCGGCAAGGCCGATGAGCCAGGCGACTTCAACTTCTACGCGATGCGCCATGAAAGCTGCTTCGGACAGCAGGCCACGCAAAATATCAGCCTTGCGCGCGTAGCGACCGTCCAGCGGCGACAAGGCATTCAAAGCCGTGTATTCTGAAGAAACGTGCATAAGGAAAACCGTAGGGCTATATTGGGATCCGGCGCCGGATCGGGACAGGCGATTCTACCATTCCCATACTTCGGCTCCCGGGCACTCGTCGGCACAACGCCCACCCATACGCCATACTTGTGGCACCCCCTTGATTCGTTGTTTTTTCGCATCATTCAGGCCTACCATGCTGCTATACTCTGCCCGCCCCCAACCCTCGAACTCTGCCATGAAACTCATTGGTTCGTTGACAAGTCCATACGTTCGCAAAACGCGCGTCGTTCTGGCAGAAAAGAAGCTGGAGTACGAGTTCGTTCTGGAAGACGTCTGGGCGCAAGATACTGCCATCCAGCAATACAACCCGCTTGGGAAAGTCCCCTGTCTGATCATGGACGATGGCGGCGCTTTGTTTGATTCACGTGTCATCGTCGAATACCTTGACACGCTTTCACCCGTGGGTCGCCTGCTGCCTCAGCCGGGGCGCGAACGGGCTGCCATCAAGTGCTGGGAAGCAATCGCCGACGGCGTACTTGATGCTGCGGTGGCCATCACCATTGAAAA
The DNA here is from genome assembly GCA_041678385.1 of Burkholderiaceae bacterium. Classification (GTDB taxonomy): domain Bacteria; phylum Pseudomonadota; class Gammaproteobacteria; order Burkholderiales; family Burkholderiaceae_B; genus Yanghanlia. The sequence continues at coordinate 2,306 of JBAYOJ010000301.1, forward strand.
TCACAGGCGCGACCCCCAGTTCCGCAGCCAGGCTTGGGTCGATCGCCAATACGGCAAGATCACTGCCGCGCTCGACTATATGAACCGCTCCTTGGAAGAGCAGCCGGCTTTCTGCACTGGCGTCAACTTCAGCCTGGCAGACATTGCCGTGGGCTGCGCTTTGGCCTATCTGGATTTTCGCTGCGAAGACCTGGCCTGGCGCCAGCATTACCCGCAACTGCAAAGGCTGGAAGAAAAGCTGCGCATCCGCCCTTCTTTCATCAGCACAGCCCCACCCCGTAACTGAGGCTGGCCATGTCTGCCTGTCGTGGTCGGCAATGACATCAGGCTGCCAGATGGACTGGCAGCCTTATCGCCATCAAGCGCCAATACCGAAAGCTATCAAAGCCCTGTAAAGCATGTAAAGCGCCAAGGCGAACAAAAGCATGGCGAACACCCGCTTCAACGCAACAACAGGCAGGCTGTGCGCGCATTTTGCGCCTAGTGGGGCTGTCAGCATGCTGGCGGCCACTATGCCCAGCAAGGTGGGCACATGGATATAGCCAACCATGCCCGGCACCCCTGTTTGAGCGGACAGCCCCGACACAATATAACCAACGCTGTTGGCCAGGGCGATAAAGAAACCCAGGGCGGCCGAGGTTGCCACGGCATTATGAATGGCCACATTGCTGCGCACCATGAAAGGCACAGACAGGAAACCACCGCCCGCGCCCACTAACCCCGACACAAACCCGATCCCGGCCCCTACCCCACCGGTGACCACTTTCCCAGGCATCTCGCGGCCCGCCACAGGCGGCCCACCCCACATCATGCGGCTGCCTGAATAAGCCACGAAGAGTGAAAAGACCAGTGCCAGCCAGCCCGGATCAATATAGGCGAAGACTGCCCCACCCGACAACAGGCCACCCACAACGATGCCGGGAGCCAGCACAGCCACAATATCCCAGCGAATGGCCCCCCGTTTATGATGAGCCCGCATGCTGGATATCGAAGTAAACAAAATGGTGCCCATCGACGTGGCAATGGCCGTATGCACCATATGAGCCTCTGGCATGCCCACCATGGGAAACAGCATGATCATGAAGGGCACCAGAATCATGCCGCCCCCGATACCAAGCAGACCGGCGGCGAAACCACCGAAGGCGCCCAACAGCAACAGGCTGGCCAAGAAGTAGAGA
>JBAYOJ010000302.1:0-3482 GCA_041678385.1 Burkholderiaceae bacterium
CGCCAACATCCATGAAATGGCCGGTCTGGAACCGGAAAGCGCGAGGGAGTTCATCACAAGACTGCGCAAGCTTTGCGACGCGGTGGCCAATATGCCGGTGCCGACGATTGCACGCATACCCGGCTTTTGCCTGGGGGCGGGCATGGAGCTGGCTGCCGCTTGCGATATCCGCTTGGGGTCAGACGATGCGGCGCTGGGCATGCCGGAAGTCCGGGTCGGCATACCATCGGTCATCCATGCCATTTTGCTGTCTGCGCAAATCGGCCCGGGCGCAACGAACTGGCTGCTGATGACAGGCGAAACCATAGATGCGGACCAGGCCCTGCGCTGGGGTTTTCTGCAATTCGTGTCGCCGCCGGGTGAGTTGGACGCGCTGGTTGAGCGCAGCATTTCCGCCATCGTGGCCAGCGGGCCTCGCGCAGTGCGATCTCAGAAGGCCTTGCTGCAATACTGGCGCGTATCAGACATGGAAGCAGGGATGGACCGCAGCGTTGAAGCGTTTGGAGCAGCCTTCAGCACCGACGAACCGCGCCGCTATATGGAACCCTTCATCACACGCAAGCGGCAGCAATAATCGCAAGAATGCGCTACTAGTGTCCTGAATCGAAAATTCGATGAACAAATCACCCGGATATCGACCCTATGCTGCGTTGCAAATCCTCGCCATAGCTACGGCTATGGCTGCGGTCTGCGCCTTGCCTAGCGCCAATCCCGGTCGATTTGTTATTCAACGAACCTCCGATTCAGGACACTAGGGTCCCTAATATATGGCTATATATTCATGAGCTCCCTATTGGAAGACATTCTGCAACGGGTCGACCGCCGCTACCGCTTGCCCGGTCTGTCCATGGCGCGTGCTTATTTGCTGGCGGCCGACCCGGCGACCAGGCTGGCCGCAGTGATCGAAGAAGCTCGACGGTCGCTGGCCCAACAAGAGCCGCCCGGCCCGGTCTTGCAGCGGTTGTTTGTGGATGCCCTTGCGCAGTTGATCCGCGAAGCCATGCACAGCGATACCGGCGACCCGGCCATTCAGGCCCTGGTGCTGCGACAAAGTGCGGCGGCGGTGGGCGAATATGCTTCGCTATCTGCCGGAGCCCTTCAAGACGAGCGCGAAGTGCGGGGCATCGTCAATGCCATTGCCCATCCAGCCAAGCTGAAGCGCCTGCCTGCAGGTGACATGAAGCGGCAGTTGGGCCAGCTGCACGCAAGCGGGGAGAACAGCGCCTGGTTGGCAATGTCTCACGCCGCTGAAGCATCACTTGCCCACCCCGCTATTACGGACCCTGTTGTAGCCGGCACGCTGGCAAAACTGCTCGACAGCCCCGCTCTGCAGCGGCTGCAGCGCCTTGAGGCGCTACGGGCAAACAACCAGGTTCAGCGTTATGAAGCACTGCGGGAACAGCACGGCCCTCGCGCAAAAAGTAGTCAGGCCATCAAGACGGGGGCGGCGTCGCGTCGACGCGGCGCTGAGGTCGAAACCCTGACCAGGCAGGCCCTGGATGCGCTGGCGGAACGGCTCAACAAGGCGGAAGAGGCTCAAACGGGTGGCCTCGCAGCTTATCGCGTTGTGACATCCATGCGTGTACCTGCATCCTTTCCCAACAAGCTGCAGCACGCCAAGACTGAATGGGACGCCGTACTGCTGCGCCGGGCCCACGGCGCGAGTGCCAATACTGGGACTAATGCCATTAGGGCTTCCGCATCATTATGGGATGTGTGCCTGCTGACGGAAGCCAAGGCATCTGTCGAGGCTGCCAGCACAGACCTCCCCCGGCTGGTACGCGGGCTGCGTCTATTGGCTGGGGCTGACGCCAATGCCAGCTACCTATTCCAGACGCGAGAAGGCGCGGTCCAGTTGCGTAGTGCATCGCTCCGTACACTTGCCACCGACGAAGACAGTCTGCGAAAAACAGTGCTTTACTGCTGTGATGCACCCGCTGCAAACCCGCTGCGCCCGCTCAATGCCGCCAGCCGCATGCTGCTTTTATCGGCGCCGGCCAGCCTGGAATATGCTGCAGCCCTTGAAGGGCCGCAGGCGTCACGCGCCGACCCCGGTATTCTGAACACCCTGTGGCAGGAATTGCTTGAACTGCCGCGCTGGAAATCGGTCATCCAGCAATACCCGGCCCAACAACTGGCACGTGACCTGATGGTCAATACTGCAGACCTACTGGCTGCGGTGAACGGCTGCGGCTGATCCGGGCGCAGCCCGGCCTGGACTCGCCAGTTCAATAATGCAGCGCCTTATCGTAGGCCGCCAGGACGGCTTCGTGCATGGCTTCCGACATGGTGGGATGCGGGAAGATGGTCTGCATCAGTTCGATTTCGGTGGTTTCCAGTTCGGACGCCACGGCATAGCCCTGAATCATTTCGGTGACTTCTTCGCCCACCATATGCGCACCGATCAATTCGCCAAGGTCAGCGTCGAAGACCACTTTGACGAAGCCGCCGGTTTCCCCCAATGCGATGGCCTTGCCGTTGGCAGCGAAGGGGAATTTCCCTACGCGCACCTTCCTGCCCTGTTCGCGCGCCTGCTGTTCGGTCAGCCCGACGTGCGCCACCTGTGGGTGGCTGTATGTGCAGGCCGGAACCCGGTTCACATCGATGGGTCGTGGGTTCAAGCCGGCAATTTTTTCAACTCATACCAAAGCTTCGTGCGAGGCCTTGTGCGCCAACCAGGGCGCACCTGCGACGTCGCCGATGGCATAGACACCAGGTTCGCCTGTTGCACCGTATTCGTCGGTGATGATATGGCTTTTCTCGACCTTGACGCCGGTGCCTTCCAGGCCCAGACCCTCAACATTACCGACGATGCCGGCAGCCACCAGGATCACGTCAGCCTGAAGCGTGCCAGCCTGGGCACCACCCAGCTGTACGGCCCACCCGCCATCGCTGCGTTCTGCGCGGGCGATATTGCTGCCCAGATGCAGGGTCATGCCCTGCTTGCGCAGTTCCTGCCCGACGTATTCAGAAATCTCGGCATCTTCGACCGGCAGCACCCGATCAGCCATTTCGACGACATCCACCTTGACGCCCAGGGCATGATAGAAACTGGCGAACTCGATGCCGATAGCGCCCGCGCCAATCACCACCATGCTTTTTGGCAGGCTGGGCGGGACCAGTGCCTCGCGGTAATGCCAGATGCCTTCGGCTTGCGCATCCAGGCCAGGTAGAGTGCGGGCCCGTGCCCCGGTTGCCAGCACAATGTGTTTTGCCGTGATGTGCGTTTCTTCCGCTACCCCCTTGATGGACAAACGGCCTTTCCCGTTCAGGCGCGCGTGGCCGTTGATGACCGTGATGCCATTCTTCTTCATCAGGTGCGTCACACCTCGCTGCAATTGAGCCGCCACCTTGCGTGAACGGGCCACGATTGCCTGCAGGTCGGGTTCCGGCTGCCCCGCCTTGATGCCGAATTGGTCGGCCTTGCGCATCAGGCGCAACACATCGGCTGACCGGAGCATGGCCTTCGTGGGAATGCAACA
>JBAYOJ010000303.1:0-3467 GCA_041678385.1 Burkholderiaceae bacterium
ATTGGCTTCCGCCTCGCGGTCAACCGTAACTGGAGTTCGCGCTGGTACGCGGACGACAAGGCTTTCGGTGGCATGCTGGGCGAGGACATTCGCGTACGCGAATACCTCAAGAAGAAGCTCAAGAACGCTTCGGTTGGCCGTGTGGTCATCGAGCGTCCCGCCAAAAATGCACGCATTACCATTTACTCGGCTCGTCCTGGTGTGGTGATCGGCAAGCGCGGCGAGGACATCGAAAACCTGAAGGCTGACCTGCAGCGTCTGCTTGGCGTGCCCGTGCACGTCAACATCGAAGAAATCCGCAAACCTGAAACCGACGCTCAGCTCATCGCTGATTCGATCGCTCAGCAGCTCGAAAAACGCATTATGTTCCGCCGTGCCATGAAGCGCGCCATGCAGAACGCCATGCGTCTCGGCGCCCAGGGCATCAAGATCATGAGCTCCGGCCGTCTGAATGGTATCGAAATCGCCCGTACCGAATGGTATCGCGAAGGCCGTGTGCCCCTGCACACCCTGCGTGCCAACATCGACTATGGCACATCCGAAGCCCAGACGACCTACGGCATCATCGGTATCAAGGTTTGGGTCTACAAGGGCGATATGCTGCCGAACGGCGAGATGCCGCCCGAGACAGCCGCTCCTCGTGATGATGAGCGTCGTCCGCGTCGCGCACCCCGTGGCGAGCGTCCCGATGGCCGTCGCCCCGGTGGGCGTGGTCGCGGTGGCCGCCGCCCTGATGCGGCTCCGGCGCCAGAAGGAGAATAAAACATGCTGCAACCGTCACGCAGAAAGTATCGCAAAGAGCACAAGGGCCGGAATACCGGCCTGGCGACTCGCGGTGCGCAAGTGTCGTTCGGCGAGTTCGGGCTTAAGGCTACCGACCGTGGCCGCCTGACCGCTCGCCAGATTGAAGCCGCCCGTCGTGCGATCAACCGTCACATCAAGCGCGGTGGCCGTATCTGGATCCGTGTGTTCCCCGACAAGCCGATTTCCCAGAAGCCTGCTGAAGTCCGTATGGGTAAGGGCAAGGGTAATCCGGAATTCTGGGTCGCCGAAATTCAACCCGGCAAGGTGCTTTACGAAATGGAGGGCGTCAGCGAGGAATTGGCTCGCGAAGCGTTCCGCCTGGCCGCCGCCAAGCTTCCGCTGCGCACGACCTTCGTGTCGCGCCAGGTCGGTGCTTAAGGAGATCTCATGAAAGCCAGCGAACTCCGTTCCAAAGATGCCACCGAGCTGTCCAAAGAGCTCGATAGCCTGCTGAAGGCACAATTCAATCTGCGCATGCAGCGTGCTACTCAGCAGCTTTCCAACACCAGCCAGATTGGCAAAGTGCGCCGCGACATAGCACGTGTCCGTACCGTCATGGCTGAGAAGGCAGGAAAGTAAAATGAGCGAAACCCAAACTCAAGCCGCTCCTGAAGTGGCCAAGCGCCAGCGTACCCTCATCGGTCGTGTCATCAGCAACAAGATGGACAAGACCGTGGTGGTGAACGTTGAACGCCGCGTCAAGCACCCCATCCTGGGCAAGATCATCGTGCGTTCCAATCGCTACAAGGCACACGACGAAACCAACCAGTACAACGAGGGCGACCTCGTCGAAATCGCAGAAGGTCGCCCGATCTCCCGCGACAAGTCCTGGACGGTCGTGCGTCTGCTCGAAGCCGCGCGCGTCATCTGACGCTTTGAAAAGAAAAGGGGGTCAGACCACGATTTATCAAATCGTGGTCTGACCCCCTTTTTCGTATCTTTTTTCCGATAGGGCGTTCAAGAACAGTTCGGATGCTTCCCAGGGTGTTAGGACGCCTTGTTTCACTGTGTCCGCCAGCTGTGTCAACGAATGGTGGGCGTTATCGGGCAGTTCCTGGGCGAGCAGGCGGCTGTAGGCAAGCCGGCGTATGTGTTCCCGCAGCCGTTCAGCCTGGCGGGATTTTCCATGCCCGCTTGAGTGCTGCCAATCAAGAAAATCGTCGATTGCCTGGCATAGGTCTTCAGTGCCTGAATGTTTGGCTGCACTGACGTTGACTACCGGCGGTCGCCAGAACGATGCGTGGGCCGCAGGGTCACCATGACGCTGATGAACGGCCGCATTGGCGTGTATGCTTTCGTGTGCTGCCTTTTGACGAGAGGGATTGACGCCGGCCTTCCCGTGGTAGATCAGATCCAGATTGGACTCGAGATGGGCGGCTACGGTGCTGGCCCCGGGCAGGTCGCTTTTATTGACGGCGTAAACATCGCTGATTTCCAGGATGCCTGCTTTGCCAGCCTGCAGTTGGTCACCCAGGCCTGGAACTGACACGACGACGACGCAGTCGGCGAGTGTTGCCACTTCGACGTCGGACTGCCCGCTGCCGACGGTTTCTACAATAATGCGTTCAAAGCCCTGGGCTGCAACCACCGTGACTACATCCTGAACAGCCCGGCTCAGGCCGCCGACCTGCCCGCGTGATGACAGGCTGCGTACGAATACGCGCGGGTGGGAGGATGCTTTGTCCATGCGGAAGCGGTCGCCCAGTACCGCGCCGCCGGTGAAGGGGCTGGATGGGTCGATGGCAATCACGGCGACCCGCTCGCCTTGTTCCGCCCAATGGACTGCCAGCCGATCGACGAGTGTGGACTTGCCGGCCCCTGGAGGGCCGGTGATCCCTATGACAGGAACGGCCCGCTGGTTCTTGTAAGCTTCACGCAGAATGTCGGACGAATCGGGGTGCCGGTTCTCGACAAGACTGAGCGTGCGTGCTACCTGCCGTATATTGAATTTGTTGTCAGCCATGACTCAGTCCACCGTAATCAGCATGCCGTCGCCTTGCCCGAACCCCCCACAAATGGCTGCCACACCGCGACCGCCGCCGCGCTTGCGTAGCCCATTGATCAGGGTCATGACAATGCGGGCGCCGCTAGCCCCTAGCGGATGGCCCAGTGCAACGGCGCCCCCATGCATATTGGTCCGCGACCGTAGTTGTTCAGCGAGTGTGATGTCGTCGTCAGCGAGTGCGAGCGTGCTGACCAGCGGGGTTGCGGCATAGGCTTCGTTTATCTCGATGGCGTCCCATCCACGGGCATCGACCGCGTTGCGGTCGGCCAGTCGCGCAATGGCATGAGCGGGGGTGGAAGTGCCGGACGTGGGCGCCCCGCTCACTTGCGCGTAATCCACGATACGGGCGAGCACTTCCAGGCCGTGCGCCTGGGCGAAGTCGCGCCTGCAAAGCATGATAAAGGCGGCGCCATCGTTCAGGCCTGGGGCGTTGCCCGCTGTGACGGTCTTGCCACCATATACGGGTTGGAGCCTCGCAAGCTTTTCAATAGAGGTGTCGGAACGAGGAGATTCATCTTCTTGAACCTGGTGAACACTACCCTTGGCTCCTGGAGCTTCGACGGCGAACCGTTCAAAGTCGAAATAACCATCAGCCTGGGCACGTGCGTAACGCCGATGGCTTTCCACGGCCCAGGCATCCTGGTCTTCGCGGCTCACC
>JBAYOJ010000304.1:0-3454 GCA_041678385.1 Burkholderiaceae bacterium
CTTGGGCCGCTTCACCAGACTGCGGGCCAGGGCGACCCGCTGCTGCTGGCCGCCCGAAAGCTGTGACGGCTTGCGCCGCGCATAGGCACCCATCTGCACCAGGTCCAGCGCTTCGTAGACACGCCCGTGGATCTCGTTGCGAGCCACGCCTTCCTGCTTGAGGCCGAAAGCAACGTTGGCTTCCACCGTCATGTGCGGAAACAGCGCATAGGACTGGAACATCATGTTCACAGGCCGCTTGTAGGGCGGCAAGGCAGTGATGTCCTCATTGTCAAGAAAGATGCGCCCCGACGTAGCTTCTTCGAAGCCAGCCAGCATACGCAACAAGGTTGATTTGCCACAGCCGGAACTGCCCAGCAAGGCAAAGATTTCGTGCCGTCCCACTGACAGGCTGAGCGACTGCACAGCCACGACATCGCCGTAGATCTTGACGATGTCTTCAATGCGGACAAATTCGTCTGCGGCTCCAGACCAGGAAGCCCCCGGGCGAATTTCGCTCATGGTTGTCAGCGCCCCGTCTTGAGTTCGTTCCACATGCGGCTGAGATCGCGCTGCAACCGCAGCGGCAGCGGCTTGATCACGAACAGGCTGCGGGTGACTTCTTCATCCGGGTAGATCATGGGGTTATCAGCCACTTCCTTTACCACGTGCTTGCGCGCTTCCTTGTTGGCATTCGGATAGAACATGGTGTTGGTGATGGCGGCATGGACCTCGGGCGTTTCAATGTAGTTGATGAAGGCATGCGCTGCCTCGACATTGCGGGCGTCCTTGGGGATGGCCATGGTGTCAAACCATACCGGAGCGCCGCCATCGGGGATGTAGTAATCGATTTCATAGTTGCGGCCGGCTTCGCGCGCACGGGCGCCGGAAATCATGACATCACCCGAAAAGCCGTAGACCATGCACAGGTCGCCCGCCGCCAACTCATCAATGTAGCCGGATGAGCTGAACTGACGAATATGAGGGCGAATGCCCTTGAGCACTTCGAGCGCCGCCCGGTAGTCATCGAGGTTTTCGCTATTGGGATCCTTGCCCAGATAATGCAGGACTGCCGGGAATACCTGAGTGGCTTCATCGAGCATCGAGATCCCGCAGCTTCTGAGCTTTTCGGTGTTCTCGGGTTTGAACAGCATATCCCAGCTGCCAAGGTCGACGTCCTCGCCCATGATTTCGCGTACCCGGGTCACGTTGTAACCCAGCCCGTTGGTACCGTACCCCCAGGGCACGAGATACTCATTACCCGGGTCGACGGTTGCAACGACTTCCATGATGGCCGGATCGAGGTGTTTCCAGTTTGGAATCAGGGACTTGTCCAGTTTCTGAAACAAGCCGCCCTGAATCTGTCGGGCAGCATAATGGGTGGATGGCACCACTACGTCAAAACCCGACTTGCCAGTAAGCAGCCTGGCCTGCAAGGCATCATTGCTGTCATACACACTGTAATTGACCTTGATACCCGTGGCGGCTTCGAACCCGGACAAGGTATCAGGCGCTGTGTATTCGGCCCAGTTGTATACGTTGACTTCCTTGTTCTGGGCCACAGCGGACATCGCCGCCGCAGCCAACGCCAGACCGAATACGGATTGCACCGTCTTGCTGAATTTCATTTGCCAGTCTCCCGGACAATAATGAAGGACCCCGTCCCAAAAACGCTGACTTCATGGTCTCGCTTCGGTGAGCCTTCAGCTAAAAGAATAAATACCCCACGCCACAGCTTCGGCTTGCTGCCCCGAACAATCCCCCGACATGCCTTCGTCTTGCTGCATGCGGGACGAATCCCGCGTAGAGGCTAGAAGTGGAAAAGTCGTGAATGTTAAACGAAGTCGGGCTTAAGGGCCGTTAATGTTGGGCGGCTACATGCCGACCGCGCGCGTCAGCATCGCATAGCTGCGGCTGAGCTCATCCCACCACGTAATGCCCCGTGCACCGGCTACCTTGGCCAGGGATCGACGCAAACGCAGCAGATTGGCACTGCGCCGTTCCAGCGACAACACCACGCGGCGGGCCTTATCAAAGTCGATGAGCCAGGCCCTGCCCTCTTCATCAAGCAAAATATTGTACGCATTCAAATCAGCATGCCACACACCTTGCTCGTGCATGGCATAAATCGAACGCGCAACCTGTTCACAATCAGCAACATCAAGGGCGGACGCCAGTGGACGCACGCCAGCAATTCGCTCGACGATGATGGCGGCACGGTAAGTGAATCCATGCTTCCAGTACGCAGCGGCAAAAGGCCGTGGCACGGGCAAGCCGGCTTCGTACAGCGACCGCAGAACGTCGAATTCATTCAGGCTGCGTACCGACTGCACACCCGCCCATAGATACTGGTCGTCGGATACACGTGCCGCCCACCCGCCACGTCGGTAACGTCGCAGCACGCCTTGCCGCTCGCCACAGCGCACATACCACGCAGCCTGACGGCCGCCTTCACTGACGGCTTCGGCCTGCAGTGCCGGCAAGGCGTGGTCAAACAAGTGCAGACCGGGTTCTTCCACCACCCTGGCGTCGTAGCGCATGGCGGCGCTTCCAAATTCCCTGTCCTTGACTGCCAACAGCTCTATCATGACACCTCTCTGAGGGTAGACAGCGGCGAGGCCCGCAACACACCGGATAGCGCGAAACGGCCAGCCAGTAGCGCCGCCAGTACGCCCGCCAAAATTCCGACAGGCCAGGGCCACCACACCGACACCAGCTCAACCTGCAAGACACGATCAGCCAGCACCCATGCCAGACTCACCGAAGCTGCTGCCGCCAGCACACCGGCAATCGACCCGCACAACAAGAGTTCACGAAACAGGGCGTTGCGCAGTAAATCGGCGCCCGCACCCAAAGCGCGCATCACGGCCACTTCCTGCATGCGTTCGTCCCGGGTGGCATGCAGCGCCGCCCCAAGCACGAGAACACCTGCCAGCAAGGTGAAGGCAAACAACAACTGTACGGCTACGGCTGTGCGTTCGAGCATTTGGCGGACCTGCGCCACGATGACCCCGACATCGAAGACAGTGATGTTGGGGAAGGCCTGGACCAGTTCCCGCTTGACCGCATCATGAGCGGGAGGCACGTGCAGCGACGTAATATACGTGGCAGGCGCATCGGCCAGGGCAGCCGGGCTCAGCAGCGCAAAGAAGTTCACCTCGAAGGAATCCCAGCGGACCTTGCGCAGGCCGCTCACCGCAACATCGACCTGGCGGCCTGCCACGTCAAAACGCAGGGTGTCACCCACCGCCACCCCCAGCGATTCCGCCATGCCATCTTCCAGCGTCAGTTCATGGGCCTGCGGGTCCAGCCATCGCCCCGCCACGATCTCGTTGCTCTCGGGCAAATGGTCGGCCACGCTGAGGTTGAATTCACGATCGACCATCCGTTGCGCTTCTTCGTCGGTATAGTCGTCAGGATGCACGGGCCGGCCATTGATGGAGACCAATCGCGCGCGCATCATGGGATACAGCCA
>JBAYOJ010000305.1:0-3444 GCA_041678385.1 Burkholderiaceae bacterium
ACTGCGGCGGCAACGTCGAGGTTGGCGGCCAGATAGGCTTGCGGGTCGAACAAGGGGCCCGGTGCACGGCCTTCGAACTTGCCAAATTGCTCGTAATGGTCTTGTGCGGTTGTCAGCCCTGCTTCAACTGCAGCGGCGACGTCTGGATTTTGGTCGAGATACCACACTGGATCAAATAAACCCAGGGAATGGGTGACTGCCATGGAGTTCTCCTAAACTTTGAAGGCACTGACTTTTAGATGCTGGCTGCTGACGCAATGGGTGACACGTGATGCGCCTGCTGTGGAGACATAACTAGTTACTGCTCATGCCGAACAAGTAAAACTTGTTACTAGATATGTTACTAGATAGCATGTTCGGGTAAGTTTATGTGAGTTCTGTGGCGCTGGCAACTTAACGATGTGTGTTTTGTATGTGGCGTAACGAACTATTGCGACGCAACAAAGAAAGCTTTTTAGCGTCAAGATTTCTGTCGTTTGTCGATGTTATAGGGCGCTCATGACACTTTGACGTCGGCATATCATTTTGTCGCTGGGAAATACACTGGTTTACTTGACGCGTTGCCGCATGCGTTTCATAATCTCGCGCCTTGCCCATGTGGCTCAGTGGTAGAGCACTCCCTTGGTAAGGGAGAGGTCGGCAGTTCGATCCTGCCCATGGGCACCACCCCTCATTTTTTGCCCGTTCGGGCGTGTCGGTATTCTTTCCTTACGTTTGTTGCGTGTATCCCGTTACGGCGAGGCTGCGGGCCGCTGCCGTTACAGCGGGTGACCGCCGGCTGCTGCATCGGGCGGGCGGGATGCTAAGGTAGCTACTGCACAACGCATCAGGAAAACAGTATGCCTATCGAAGCCGATTTCACGCCACCGCAGCATGCGCCCCAAGCTGCGGAAGGGCATGAAGCCACCTTTCCGCTCAGCACCAGCCTGAATATTGTGTTCAGTGCCTACGAAGATCGCCTGGTAGTGTGCAGCAAGCGCGTCAATCGCGACCCGGTCAATGTCTTGATGACCCGGCGCATGACGATAATTGTGCTGGCTCAGTTGCTGGCGAATTTGCCGGAACTCAGCGGGCTGGACAAGACGCCTGCACAGTATTGGCAGGAGGTGTTGCAGATGGCGCACCAGACGGCCCTGGAATCGGGGCGCGATGCACGCGCCGAAGGCAACGAGGCTGAGCCGCAAACACAGGGTGCCACCGGGCGCAAGGCCAGGAAGGCACGCAAGACGGGCAAGCTGGAAGGGCCCATCTATCTGGCCACGTCGCTGACGATGCAGCGCCGCGACGATCAGTTGATCATGGCGGTCACAGGTTTGCCCATGCCGCGCGCCATGACGGAACCCTGCGATCGTGAATCGCTGTTCGCCATTCCGCTGCAGGTGGAAAACGTGCATCAGATGATTCAACTGCTGATTGACAGGGCGCATGAAGCCGATTGGCATCTGCCCTTGAACCTGCCCTGGCTGGAAAGCCCTAAGGATGTGCCGGCCACCACCATGAGTCTGTTGCATTGATATTGGCCGTCATGCCATAGCAGTATGCGGGCGCTACAATATGCGCCACAGCTTTTCTCCGTACCGAATATTTGCCCCGTGCCCTTGTGCCGAGGCCCCAGGAAATTCATGGCCCAGCTTACCGTCATTTCCCGCGAGCAGCACGCGGGCAAGCGTTGGAAACGTTATTCCTCTTATTCCTTTGCCGCCGCCGATGCGGTGGCGCCCTTGGTGGTGCAGGAACTTCCGCGTGCCTGCATGGCTGTTCCGGTGGGTTTCGTCAAGAAAGACGATGGCTATCAGCTGGTGGCCGTGCAGGGGCTGCAGCCGGGCCGCAACCTGCTGGTGGGGGGCGATGGCCGCTGGCTGGCCGGGTATGTGCCCGCTGTCTATCGGGGCTACCCGTTTGCCGTGGCTACGACTGCGGACAATGGTGGCCGGCAGGTGCTGTGCTTCCGTGAAGACAGCGGCCTGTTGGTCGATGATGATACGGAAGGGGAAGCCTTTTTCGATGCAGACGGCAAGCCCGCCAAGACTGTGAGCGCCTTGATCGATTTCCTGGAACAGGTGGCTGCCAGTGGCCAATTGACGGCACGCCTGTGTGCGCTGCTGGACCAGTACGGTGTCATTGCGCCCTGGAACGTCACTCTGAAGGCGGGCGATACCGAGCGCAAGGTGGACGGCCTGTATCGTATTGATGAAAAGGCCCTGATCGAGCTGCCGGCCGATGCCTTCGAAGCCCTGCGCCAAGCGGGGGCCCTGCCGCTGGTATACGCGCAGTTGCTTTCCATGCAGCATTTGTCCAGGCTGGGCAAGTTGGCTACCCACCGTGCGCAGGCGCAGTCTGCCGAAAACCAGTTGGCTGGCACTGATGGCGACCTTGACCTGGAATTCCTGCACGACGATGGCAATATCCGCTTCAATTGAGCCTGAAAACGCTCGCGGTGGCGCGGTTGCAACGTGATATAGTAAAAGGCTTTTTCAGGAAATCGGCCTTTTTTCCCAATACGGCATGGCGTATAGGCCATGCCATGTCCGCAGGTTCAACATGAAGCCATCCCGCCGCACAGAGCTTGGCGAGGCACTATATCGCTTTCGCAAGACCTTCTATAGCCTTGCCGCTTTCAGCTGCGTCATCAATATCATCGGCCTGACGCCTGCCTTGTACATGCTGCAGGTCTACGACCGCGTGCTGGCCAGCAATAACGAAACCACGCTGCTCATGCTTACCCTGCTGGTGGTGGGCCTGTACGGCTTGTCGGGCCTGCTGGAATTCGCCCGCTCGTCGGTGCTGATACGCGTGGGCAACCAGTTCGACATGCTGCTGAACCAGCGTGTGTTCACGGCGGCCTTCGAGCGCAATCTGCGCAAGCAGGGCGGCAACCCGTCGCAGGCGGTGCACGACCTGACCAATCTGCGGCAGTTTCTTACGGGCAATGCGCTGTTTGCCTTCTTTGATGCCCCCTGGACACCCATCTATATTGGTGTGACCTTCATGGTGCACCCGCTGCTGGGCCTTATTACCCTGGGTGGCTCCATCATCCTTATTTTCCTGGCGTGGCTGACCCATATTTCGACACGCAAACCGCTGGCTGAAGCCAACCAGGCATCTATTGCGGCGGCATCGTTCGCCAACAATCATCTGCGCAACGCCGAAGTGATCGAGGCCATGGGCATGTTGCCCGGCCTGCGGCAGCGCTGGTTCGGCCAGCATTCCAAAGTGCTGGGCCTGCAAACCCTGGCTTCAGACCGCAACGCCCGCACCAGTACGGTGACCCGCTTTGTGCGTATTTCGCTGCAATCGCTGATTCTGGGCGCGGGTGCACTGCTGGTGATCGAAGGGACAATCACGGCGGGCATGATGATCGTCTGCTCGATCTTGATGGGTAAGGCGCTGCAGCCTGTCGAATTGGCCATCGGTACCTGGAAGCAGTCGATTTCCACCCGGGCC
>JBAYOJ010000306.1:0-3442 GCA_041678385.1 Burkholderiaceae bacterium
AAAAAAAGAAGGCCCGGAGCCTGGCAGGCTGCGGGCCGGAAAGACAGCCGCTGCCGTGACGATCTTGCTCGCGGGGCGCACGGCAGCGCTGATGGAAGGAGGGCCCTGCCATGGCAGCCACGCAGGCCGCCGGCGGGCTCCCGCCATACGAGAATTCTATGCCGGAGCCGCTGACGAAAGCCTGAATAAGCATGACGCCAGGCGCGAACCTTTGGGGGCGTGACGACAAGTGCGGAAAAGTCCATGCGCAGTTATGCGGGCGCGATGCCATGCCGAGCCCGGGCAGCCTTTACGAAGGATGGCACATCTGGTTATTTATACAGTATAATTTGATGCAATAATTGTTGGCATCCAGCCGGCGCCCATGCGCGCGGCGCCACCTACCCAGTTTTCAGCAAGGATCCTAAATGGACGACAAAACCACCAAGGCAGCCAATCCCGAACGCGCCAAGGCGCTTGCCGCCGCACTCTCGCAAATCGAAAAGCAGTTCGGTAAGGGTTCGGTCATGCGCTATGGCGACGATACGGTCGAGCACGACATCCAGGTGGTGTCCACCGGGTCGTTGGGGCTCGATATCGCGTTGGGCGTCGGTGGCTTGCCACGGGGCCGCGTCATCGAAGTCTACGGCCCC
The DNA here is from genome assembly GCA_041678385.1 of Burkholderiaceae bacterium. Classification (GTDB taxonomy): domain Bacteria; phylum Pseudomonadota; class Gammaproteobacteria; order Burkholderiales; family Burkholderiaceae_B; genus Yanghanlia. The sequence goes on from JBAYOJ010000306.1 coordinate 633, forward strand.
GAATCCTCAGGTAAAACCACGCTCACCCTGCAGGTCATTGCCGAAATGCAGAAGCTGGGGGGCACTTGCGCCTTTATCGATGCAGAACACGCACTTGACGTCCAGTACGCATCCAAATTGGGGGTCAACCTCGAAGACCTGCTCATTTCTCAGCCCGATACTGGCGAACAGGCACTTGAAATCACCGATGCCCTGGTGCGTTCCGGCTCGGTTGATCTCATCGTGATCGACTCCGTCGCCGCCCTGACCCCCAAGGCTGAAATCGAAGGCGATATGGGCGATTCCCTGCCAGGTCTGCAGGCCCGCCTCATGAGCCAGGCACTGCGCAAGCTCACTGCCACCATCAAGCGTGCCAATTGCATGGTGATCTTCATCAACCAGATCCGCATGAAGATCGGTGTCATGTTCGGCAACCCCGAAACCACCACCGGCGGTAACGCGCTTAAATTTTATTCCTCTGTCCGGCTCGATATCCGCCGTATTGGCGCCATCAAGAAGGCTGACGAGGTCATAGGCAACGAAACCCGTGTCAAGGTAGTCAAGAACAAGGTGGCGCCGCCCTTCAAGCAGGCCGAATTCGACATCATGTACGGGGCGGGTATCTCCCGCGAAGGCGAAATCATCGACCTCGGCGTTCAGGCCGGCATTGTCGACAAGGCCGGCGCCTGGTTCAGCTATACCGGCACCCGGATCGGTCAAGGCAAAGATAACGCCCGCGAATACCTCAAAGAACACCCCGAAATGGCGCTGGAAATCGAAAATCGCGTGCGCGAAAGCCTGGGTATCAGCCTGCAGCCTGGCTCCACAAAACCAGCGGCATCCGCAGCGGCATCCGATCCGGCTGCCGAATAAAAGCAGGGCGCAGCAGTGGCGGTTATGGGTGGCGGGCTTTCCCTCAAGGCCAGGGCTATTAGCCTGTTATCCCGGCGTGAACACTCACGCAGCGAACTGCGGCGCAAACTTGCCGCGCATTGCGAAGACGCCGCCGAACTCGAACAGCTGTTCGGCTGGCTCGAAGCCGGCGGCTGGCTTTCCCAGGAACGCTTTGCCGAAAGCATTGTTCACCGCCGCGCTTCGCGCCATGGCGTGCGTCGTATCATGCACGAGTTGCGTCAGCACGAACTTCCAGAAGACATCATCGCCGATGTCGCCGATCAGCTGCGCAGTACTGAGTTTGAACGCGCCAGGGCCGTCTGGGCCAAGCGTTTCGACGCCCCCCCGGCCGATGCCAAAGAATATGCACGGCAGGCGCGCTACCTGGCTGCGCGCGGCTTTTCTCACGACTGTCTGCGCCGTATTCTGGCTGATGGGGGCCTCAACCCGGAAGACGAACCACCGCCGTCCGACGATCCCTGCTAATTCCAGGGCCAGCGCGTCTTTCCCGTGGCGAGGCCTGCGTTATACTTAGACGGTTTTTTTCGACCTATTGTCCTTGCCCATGCCTTTTCCCCCACCGGAAGTCGAACGTGTAGCGGTGCATACGCGCACAGTGCGTGTCGATGCATACGCGCGGGTTGATGGCCAGTGGGATCTCGACGCGGAACTTATCGACTTCAAGCATTATGATTTCCCTCGCAGCAGGGGGAAGAACGGTGTCCAGCGCGCCGGCGATCCCGTCCATCACATGTGCCTACGTATCACATTCGACGAAAGCTACACGATCACAGCGGCGCAGGCCAATTACGATGCAGCGCCCTACGGCCAGCATTGCGCCGGCATATCGTCAGCCTACGAAGCCTTGGTTGGCATGAATCTGCTGAAGGGGTTCCGCGACAAGGTCAAGCGGCGATTTGCCCGGGTAGCAGGCTGTACGCACATGACCGAACTGTCGTATGTGCTGCCCACTGCCGCGGTTCAGTCCATGTCGGGCAAGCGGCGCCAGCAGCAGGATAGCGGCCAGGACCAAAAACGCCCCTTCCAGCTTGACGGCTGCCACGCCCTCAGGGTGGACGGGCCGGTGGCGAAAGAGTTCTATCCCCAGTGGTATGTCATGCCGGTGGCCGAGGCTCAGCCCGATGGCTGACTATGCTGTTTGTCGTCATTTGCTCACCGACGGTGCCACGTTAAATCATTTCTACGTCTGACAGGTAATCAATGAAAATTCACGAGTATCAAGGCAAGGAACTGCTGAAGAAGTTTGGCGTGACTGTGCCTCGCGGGATTCCTGCTTTTTCCATCGACGAAGCAGTATCCGCCGCAGAGAAGCTCGGTGGCTCGGTCTGGGTCGTCAAAGCCCAGATTCATGCGGGGGGCCGTGGAAAGGGCGGCGGTGTCAAGCTGGCCCGTTCCCTCGGCGAAGTGCGCCAACTCGCTTCCGAGATTCTGGGCATGCAGCTCGTGACCCATCAAACCGGCCCTGAAGGTCAGAAGGTACGCCGTCTCTATATAGAAGAAGGCGCCGATATCCAGAAAGAATATTATGTGTCAGTGGTGACCGACCGTGCTACCCAGAAGGTGGCTTTCATCGCTTCCAGCGAAGGCGGTATGGACATCGAGGAAGTGGCAGCCAGCACTCCCGAAAAAATCATCACTGAATACATCGACCCGCTGGCCGGGTTTACTCAGGAACAGGCGCTCAAGGTTGCCAAAGCCATTGAACTGCCGGCAGCATCACTGGATCAGGCTGTTGATGTTTTCCAGAAGCTGTATCAGTGCTACATGGACACCGACGCCGCGCTGGTCGAGATCAACCCCTTGAATCGCGACAGCCAGAACAATATCATTGCGCTGGATGCGAAGTTCAATTTCGACTCCAACGCCTTGTACCGTCATCCTGAGATCGTTGAATACCGCGACCTCGATGAAGAAGA
>JBAYOJ010000307.1:0-3433 GCA_041678385.1 Burkholderiaceae bacterium
CCGTTTCGCCAACTGGGGGCAGCAGAACACGAGCTACTTCATCTGCTTTGCTGCGGGGGTGCTGATTTCGGCGTCCTTCTTGCACATCATCCCGAAGTCCCTGTCGATGAATACCGGGGCGCCGGCGTGGCTGCTTGCGGGATTCCTTGCCCTGCCCATCTTCAACCGGTTCGTCACGGCCTTCGTCTGCGAACGCAACCCGGACAGCAAGGACTACGTGATCGGCGTGATTCCGCTGCTGGGTATCGGTTTCCACTCGTTCATCGATGGTTTCATCTATTCGATCGCCTTCAACGTCAGCGTCCTCACCGGATCGCTTGCGACGCTCGGCATGGTGCTGCACGAGTTTCCGGAGGGCATCGTTACCTGGGATCGTCTCAGAAAACGGAAAATAAAGCACGTTAAGCCGGTGGCAGTGGTCGCAACGGTCTGAACTTGCCTGCGCCGACCTTGGTGCTGCTGCGCCAGAGGTAATCGCCGGTCAGATTGATGTGTTCCCACCCCAGCGGTGACAGGTATTGAAACAGCGTCTCGTCTACCGATTTGCCGTGCCCGTTCAAAGCATTGGTTGCCCGTTCCAGATAGGCCGTGTTCCAAAGCACGATGGCCGCCGTTACCAGATTGAGGCCGCTGGCCCGGTAGCGTTGTTGCTCAAAACTGCGGTCGCGGATTTCGCCCAGTCGGTTGAAGAACACCGCCCTGGCCAGCGCGTTGCGCGCCTCGCCTTTGTTGAGTCCGGCCTGCACGCGGCGGCGCAGCTCCACGCTTTGCAGCCAATCCAGTATGAACAGCGTGCGCTCAATGCGCCCCAGCTCGCGCAGTGCAACGGCCAGTCCGTTCTGACGCGGATAGCTGCCGAGCTTGCGCAACATCAGCGAGGCCGTCACCGTACCCTGCTTGATCGAAGTGGCGAACCGCAAGATTTCATCCCAATGGGCGCGTATCTGCTTGATGTTCAGCCGGTCGCTGCTAATCACCGGCTTGAGCGCGTCATAGGCGGCATCGCCCTTTGGGATGAATAGCTTGGTGTCGCCCAGGTCTCGGATACGTGGCGCGAATCGGAAGCCCAGTAGGTGCATCAGGCCGAAGACATGATCGGTAAAGCCCGCTGTGTCGGTGTAGTGCTCCTCGATCCGCAAGTCCGACTCGTGGTACAGCAGGCCATCGAGCACATAGGTTGAATCACGCACGCCGACGTTGACTACCTTGGTGCTGAAGGGCGCGTACTGGTCGGAGATATGGGTATAAAACGTCCGGCCTGGACTGCTTCCATACTTCGGGTTGATATGCCCGGTGCTCTCCGCTTTGCTGCCGGTTCTGAAATTTTGGCCATCCGACGATGACGTGGTGCCATCGCCCCAGTTTCCGGCAAAGGATTGCCGGAACTGCGCGTTGACCAGTTCGGCCAGCGCCGTTGAGTACGTTTCATCCCGGATGTGCCAGGCTTGCAGCCACGACAGCTTGGCGTAAGTCGTGCCTGGGCAGGACTCGGCCATCTTGGTTAGCCCGAGATTGATGCCATCAGCCAGGATCGTCGTCAGCAGCAAGGTTTTGTCCTTGGCCGTGTCGCCGGTCTTCAGATGCGTGAAATGCCGGGTGAAGCCTGTCCACTCATCAACTTCCATCAGCAGTTCGGTAATCTTGACGTGTGGCAGCAGCATCGCCGACTGGTCGATTAGGGCTTGTGCGGTCTCCGGCACCGCCGCGTCCAGCGGCGTGATCTTCAGGCCGGACTCGGTAATGATGGCATCCGGCAGATCATTGGCCGCCGCCATGCGGTTGACGGTGGCAAGCTGCTGTTCCAGCAATGCCAGTCGGTCGTGCAAATACTGATCGCAATCGGTGGCCACTGCCAGCGACAATTCGTTGGCCAGCTTCAGAGTAGCGAACTTCTCGGCCGGCACCAGGTACTCATCAAAGTCCTTGAACTGGCGCGAACCCTGCACCCAGACATCGCCTGATCGCAGCGCGTTCTTTAGCTCTGACAGGGCGCACAGCTCGTAGTAGCGCCGGTCAATGCCATCGTCCGTGAGCACCAGTTTCGCCCAGCGTGGCTTGATGAATGCGGTCGGCGCGTCGGCGGGCACCTTGCGGGCGTTGTCGCTGTTCATGCCGCGAAGCACCTCGATGGCATCGAGTACGCCCTTGGCGGCTGGTGCCGCCCGTAACTTAAGTACGTCCAGGAACTGCGGCGCGTAGCGACGCAACGTGGCGTAGCTTTCACCGATGCGATGCAGAAAGTCGAAGCTCTCCGGCTGCGCGAGCTTTTGCGCCTCCGTGACGCTGGCGGCGAAGGTATCCCACGGCATTACGGCCTCGATGGCGGCGAACGGATCGCCGCCGCTCTGTTTGGCTTCCAGCAAGGCTTGGCCGATGCGGCCATACATCCGAACCTTGTCATTGATCGCCTTGCCGGAAGCCTGAAACTGCTGCTGATGCTTGTTCTTGGCGGCGTTGAATAGTTTGCCAATGATGCGGTCGTGCAGGTCGATGATTTCGTCGGTGACGGTGGCCATACCTTCAATGGCCAGCGAAACCAGAGTGGCATAGCGTCGTTGCATCTCGAACTTTGCCAGATCGGCAGGCGTCATCTGCCCACCCTCACGGGCGATCTTGAGCAGGCGGTTCTGGTGAACTTGTCGCTCGATGCCTGCGGGAAGGTCAAGCGCCTGCCAAGCCTTGAGGCGCTCGATGTGTTCAAGCATATGCCGAGAGTTCGGCTTGACGGGCGACTGGCGCAGCCATGCCAGCCACGTCAATTTGCTGCCGTCCTTGCGCTTGAGAAGTTCGTCCAGGCGCTGACGGTGGAGCGATAACAAAGAATCGGTCAACGCCGCGTAAATACGCCGGTTGGCACGGGTGATGGCCTCGGCGCTCGCGCGCTCGATGGCATTCATGGCGGGCAGGATGATGCTCTGCCGCCGCAGGTTTTCGACAAGGGTGCTGGCCAGCACAATCCCTTTATCGGTCTGCAAGGCCAGCTCGGTCAATGTATGCACGGCTTGCCGGTAGTGACTCATGGTGAAGGGCTTGAATCCAAACACCGTTTGCAGCTCGACCAAGTGCTCCCGCCGTGTCTGCTCGCGCTGGCCGTAATCGTTCCAGCTTTCCACCGGCACCTTGAGTTGTGCGGCCACCATGCGCAGCAGGGGCGGAAATGGAGGTTCATCGACGCCCAAGAAGATGCCAGGGAATCGCAAGTAGCAAAGCTGCACGGCGAAGCCCAATCGATTCGCGGCACCGCGACGCTGACGGATCACCGACAGGTCGGTTTCGTTGAACGTGTAGTGCCGTATCAGTTCGTCTTTGGCATCTGGCAGTGCCAGCAGACTTTCGCGCTCGGTGGCGGACAGGATTGAGCGGCGTGGCATGGTCAGTCTTCCCGCAGGTACTGGTACAAGGTTTCGCGGCTGATGCCGAAGTCACGGGCCAC
>JBAYOJ010000308.1:0-3427 GCA_041678385.1 Burkholderiaceae bacterium
CAGCAACGCCATCAGCATCGCCTGCAGCCCCACCCTTTTATTCAAGGAAATTGTGATCTTGCTCATGGTTTCACCTCCAGCCTGTCACGGGGCGAACCGCGTATCAGCGAACTGGGTTGCGCCTGCAGATAGTCAGCCAGCGTACGCAGGGCCCGGGCGGCGGCCGACAGCTCGCGCATGGTCCCTTCCAGCCCACCCGCCGTTGCCGTGCCTTCTGAAACAAAGCGGTCTACGTTGGAAAGCGTCTTGCGTACCGAACGCAAGGCTGAAGCCAGCTCTGGAGTGACCTTGCCATCAACCCCATTCAACAGCGTGGTGACTGCCTGCAGGGTATCTCGCAAATCACCAACGATGGCATCAAACGGTAAGGCGTCAATCTTGCTGACAATGCTGCCCAGCTGTTGCTGCAGGCGGTCAAAGTCGCCGGTAATGGTCGGCATCACCGGTGGGTATTGAGTGCCGTCAAAACGAACCTCCGGTTCATTGCTGAAGAAGTCCAGGGCGACATACTGTTGACCTGTCAGCAAGTTCGCGGCCCGCATCTGTGCCCGCAAGCCCCGCGCCACCATGTTTTCCAGGAAGCGGGCGCGGGCGATATGCGGGTCCTTATCGAGTTCCATAATGCGTTCATACAGCGGGCCGAAGCGCAAGGGGTAGATGCGGGCCTGCACCAACGCGAAGAACTGACGCCGTTCGCGGTCGAACTCCATGTCGATGTCAACGATGCTGCCGAGCTCCAGACCCCGGAAATCCACCGGCGCCCCCAGCTTCAGACCGCGTACGGACTGATGAAAATGAAACTCGATCAGTACCGGCTCACCGTCGGGATCCGCCATGGCCTTGGCTTCCGACTTATGCAGCGCAAAGACGGTATCCGCCAGGGCGGGTTCTTTTTCGAATTCTTCAGGGGAGGCAAACGCGACCCCCCCTGCCAGGACGGCAGCCAGCGACCCTGTCTGCACCGAGATCCCTTCGGCATCCAGCGAGAAGTTGACCCCGCTGGCATTCCAGAACCTTGTGCTGGTGGTTACGTAGCGATCGTGAGGCGCATCAACGAAAACCTGTATGTTTACCGCGTCGCCCTTATCGTCGAAACCATAACCTATCACCTGCCCCACCTGGATGCGCCGGTAATAGAGCGGCGAGCCGATATCCAGCCAACCCAGGTCGGGGGCGCGCAAGGTGTATCGCGTACCCGGGCGTTCGCTGCTGATTTCCGGCGGCTGTTCAAGGCCCTCGAATTCATACACTGCCTTACGGTCGGCGTCGGATGATGGCGGCGTATCCACGGCAATATAGACGCCCGACAGCAGTGTGCCCAAGCCGGATACGCCACTGAGACCGAGCCGGGGCCGGACCACCCAGAACCGGGATTCCGGCTGCGTGATGTACTCTGCCCCTTCACGATGCAATTGAGCGGTAACCCATACCTTGCCTCGTAAATGATCGACCCGGATATCTGTCACCACCCCTATGGCCACATCTTTGTAGCGCACCCGAGTCTGACCGACCTCAATGCCTTCGGCGGATTCAAACGATACGGTGATCGTGGGACCGGTGGCCATCCAGTCGCGCATCAGCAAGGTAGCGCCTACCAGCACTGCCACCAAAGGCACCAGCCATATCCAGGAGATACGCCCTTCCTTCCGCGACTGGACCTCGGGTACGGGCAACCGCCGACCGGCCGCTGGAGGTGCACTATCGTGCCCATCTTTTTTATTCTGGTTTGTTTCTTCAGCCATTACCCATTGCTTCCGGTTTGGTCGTGCCCGCCCGATCCCACCCGCTACGCGGATCATAGCTCAGGGCTGCCAGCATGGTCAGGACCACCACCATACCAAAACTCGCTGCCCCGGGCCCTGCAATAATTTGTGAAAGGCCAGGAAAATTGGCCATCACGGTCATGAGGATCACTACGAAAACATCCAGCATCGACCATTGCCCGATGAATTCCACCAGCTCATACAAACGCGTCCGCTGGCGCTGTACACGACGCCCGCGCCACCGGCGCCCCAACATCAGGATGGCCAGCGCCAGGAGCTTGGTGATGGGAACGACGACACTGGCCACGAAAACAATCACCGCGAGGTCCCAGGAACCGAGCCGCCAGAGCTCAATCACGCCGCCCAAAATGGTGTGTGCGCTGCTGCCCAGCGTACTGCGGATTTCCATGACCGGCAGCACATTGGCCGGTATATATACCACGAATGCGGCGATCACCAGAGCCCACACACGCGCATTCATGTCGGGCTTGCGCTTGTGGACCCAACTGCCGCAGCGCCGACATGCCACCGCTGCATCGGCCACTTCCTGTACGTAACCACAACAATGGCACGCGCCCAAACGTTCCAGCGGCAGGCCGGTATCGCGCACGACAGGCGCCAGGTTCAACGCTTCGGCGTAGCCCCACAACCGCTTGCTGTCGAGCCGGCCAAGCGCAGTAAGCAAGAAGGTCAGCAGCCCAAAAGCCCAGATGCCCGTAGCGGGTTCAAGATAGGCCATGCCCGCGAACTTAACAATGGCGACCATGATGGCAAGCATCAAAACCGGCACCATGCTCCATGGACCGACGTGGTGATAAAGCCGCATGGCATAGGAAAAGTCTGGCGGCAGCCTGTTTTTCCTCAGGCAACCCAGCGCCCAGAACAGAAAGCACAGCTGCGTCAGTGGAAACCAGAACCCCACCAGACCGGTCATGATGGACAGGGTGTAATGCCCCTGCTGCCAGGTAAGCCATAACGCGCCGACAAAAGTGGCATCAAGGGATTTCCCTAGCAGCGTGAGCCTTACAAGAGGAAAAAGGTTGGCAATGGCGAATATCACCAAGGCGCTGAGAGTCAGTGCTGACCAGAAGCTCAGCGAAAAACGGCTACGCCTGAAAAGGACGTAGCCGCAGCGGCTGCATTTGGCCATGCCGCCGGGCTCAACCGCCACGGCGACATGAAGAGTGTCACAATGCTGACACGCCAGCAGCGAGTCAGCCTGCATCAATCAACCAGTTCAGGTTCCGGACGGGATGGGGACGGATCCCCCTGGCCATCACTTTTACCGTCTTCAGGAAAAGTGAGACGCACCTTGCCATCGTCACCCAGACCGACTTCCACATGGCCGCCATCAACCAGACGGCCGAACAGAAGTTCGTCCGCCAGCGCCCGACGGATGGTATCCTGGATGAGCCGCTGCATGGGACGCGCGCCCATGACCGGATCAAAACCTTCTTTGGCCAGATGTTCGCGCAGCGCATCAGTGAAGGCGACATCGACGCGTTTTTCGTGAAGCTGATCTTCAAGCTGCATGAGGAACTTGTCGACCACGCGCATAATGATATCGCGCGAAAGCGGCGTGAACCCGATGATGGCATCCAGGCGATTACGGAATTCCGGCGTGAACATGCGCTTGATCTCGGACATCTCGTCGCCAGAGCGGC
>JBAYOJ010000309.1:0-3397 GCA_041678385.1 Burkholderiaceae bacterium
GGGAAGCGGGCGCTGTGGATCGGAGTGAGCTGCGAGGCGCAAAGCGCAGTGATAGCCGTAGCTATCGCGAGCATTTGCAACGAAGCAGATTGCCCGATTCCACAGATGCACGCGGCGCGGGGACTTGATCAGAGGATCCCTAGGTTTCAGCCACGAATGAAGCCCGAACAGGGCAGGCTATGTAACAGCGACGGGCGCAACGAGGTCAAAATGAACACGACGACACAGGTTTTTCAAGCGGGCGAGCGCGCCCGCACGGGCGGGCAGATCCTGGTGGATCAGCTGCGTATCAATGGCATCAAACATGTTTTCTGCGTACCGGGTGAAAGCTTCATAGCCGTGCTCGATGCGCTTTACGACTCAGATATCGAGGTCACTATTTGCCGGCAGGAAGGCGGGGCGGTGATGATGGCGGAAGCCCACGGCAAGCTCACCGGCCACCCGGCGGCGGCCTTTGTCACGCGCGGGCCAGGTGCCACGAATGCCGCTGCGGGCGTCCATATTGCCCATCACGATTCCACGCCGCTGCTGGTGTTCGTGGGCCAGATCGAACGCGGGGTACGCGAGCGCGGTGCGCTGCAGGAACTCGATTACCGGGCGACATACGGGCCGCTGGCAAAATGGGCCACGGAAGTGGAAGACACCGGGCGTCTGCCGGAAATCATGTCTCGTGCCATGCATGTGTGTTTGTCGGGCCGTCCCGGCCCGGTGGTGATCGGCCTGCCCGAAGATATGCTGGCCGAAACGGCCGTATGCAGCGATGGTGTGCCGGTGAAGGCCGTAGAGGCCTGGCCGGGGCCCGATCAGATGCGGGAAATCGATGCCCTGCTCAAAGGAGCGCAGCGGCCATTTCTGGTCGTCGGCGGCACTCGCTGGGATCAGACAACGGTCACGGCGCTGGCTGGCTGGGCACAGGCGGCTGATATTCCAGTGGCCGTGTCGCTGCGCCGTCAAATGCTGTTCCCGGTGTCCAATCCTGCGTTCGTCGGCGACCTGGGCTTCGGGGCCAATCCCGAACTGGTCGAACAGGTCAAACAGGCAGATCTCATCCTACTGCTGGGCGGCCGCATGTCGGAAGTCCCCAGTCAGAACTACACCTTGCTGGACATTCCCGTGCCTCGGCAGCAGCTGGTCCATGTGTTTCCGGATGCGCAAGAACTGGGCAAAGTCTACAGCCCAGCCGTGGCGGTGTGCGCCACGCCTACGGCTTTTGTCAAAGAGCTCGTCAAGCTGGATTTGCCGGCCTCGGAAGCGCGCTCGGCCTATCGGCGCGGCCTGCGGGAAATCTGGGAAAAATGGGGCGATACATCGCGCATCTCCACACCCGGGGCCTTGCAGATGGCGAAGGTGATGGATCATCTGAACGATGTCCTGCGTGCCGATACCATTCTGTGTAATGGCGCAGGCAACTATGCAACCTGGGTGCATCGCTTCTACCGTTTCGATCAATATGGCACCCAGCTGGCACCAACGTCGGGCTCCATGGGTTATGGCCTGCCGGCGGCAGTGGGCGCAAAGCGTCTTTACCCAGAACGCACGGTCGTGGCCTTTGCCGGCGATGGGTGCTTTCTGATGCATGGGCAGGAATTCGCAACGGCGGTGCAGTATGAGCTGCCTATCGTTGTTGTGCTGGTGGATAACAGCATGTATGGAACAATACGTATGCACCAGGAACGTGATTACCCGGCTCGCGTCATTGGCACCAATTTGCGCAACCCTGATTTTTCCGCTTACGCTCGTTCCTTCGGGGGGCACGGGGAGCGTGTGGAAACAACGGACGAGTTCGCCCCGGCATTGGCCCGCGCCATGGCGTCGGGTCTGCCGTCCATCATTCATTGTGTGATCGACCCCGAGGTCATCAGCCCCGCCTTCACCTTGTCGCAAGTACGCGAAAAGGCCCAGAAGGCGGCTGGAACGGAGCACTGACATCATGAAGCAGACAGTTGACGTACATGGTCATTTAATCGGCGGGCAATGGGTTGCCACCGATGCGGTTCAGGAAAACATCAATCCTTCCGACACGAACGAGGTCGTCGGGCGTTATGCGGTGGGCACGATCGAGCATGTTGATCAGGCGGTGCAGGCGGCCCGCGCCGCCTTCGCTTCGTGGTCGTGCAGTTCGCCGCAGCTCAGGCATGACATCCTCAGAAAGGCAGGCGCTGAACTGGCCGCTCGCAAGGAAGAGCTGGGCCGCCTGCTTTCAAGCGAAGAAGGAAAAACCTTGCCCGAAGGCATGGGCGAAGTGCAGCGCGCAGCCAGTGTGATGGACTTCATGGCCGGCGAGGCCTTGCGGATCCCCGGCGAAAGGGTATCCGGGCTGGTGTCGGGCAGCGATGCCGAGGTAACCCGAGAGCCCTTGGGGGTGGTTGGCATCATTGCGCCGTGGAACTTCCCCATCGCCATTCCAGCCTGGAAGATCGGGCCGGCGCTGGCTTATGGCAACACGGTCGTGTTCAAGCCCGCCGATCTGGTGCCGGGGTCTGCCTGGGCGTTGGTGGATATCCTGCAGCGTGCGGGTCTGCCGGAAGGCGTGCTGAATCTGGTGATGGGAAGGGGTTCGGTCATCGGTGCGGCGCTTGCTTCGCATCCGGAAGTGGATGCCATCAGCTTCACCGGTTCCGTGCCGACCGGCCGACGCATTGCCGAAGCCGCCATTACGGGGCCGGTCATGAAACGTTTGCAGCTCGAAATGGGCGGCAAGAATCCGCTGGTGGTGCTGGACGATGCCAATCTCGATGTGGCCGTGGAATGCGCCGTGCAGGGGGCGTTCTACAGTACCGGCCAGCGATGCACGGCTTCATCCCGGTTCATTGTCACCCCAGGCATACACGACCGTTTCATTGACGCGGTCCTGCAGCGCATGAAGGGGCTGCGTATCGGGCATGCACTGGCACCTGATTCTGATATCGGGCCGGTGGTAGACGCGCGCCAGCTGGAAACCAACCTTCGCTATATTGCGCTGGGGCGCGACGAGGGCGCCGAATTACTGCACGGTGGCGAGGTTCTTGAACGCGCGACCCCGGGTTTCTACATGCAGCCGGCGCTGTTTGCGTCCACCCTTCCAAGCATGAAGGTGGTGCGGGAAGAAATCTTCGGGCCAGTCGCTACCGTGACCCGGGCCGACGACTACGAGCATGCGCTGGCCCTGGCCAACGATACCGAGTTCGGGCTGTCTGCCGGGATCTGCACGGGCAGTCTGTCTAGCGCGACCCATTTCAAGCGGCATTCACAAGCCGGCATCGTCAAGGTGAATCAGGCCACCAGCGGGCTGGACTTCCACCTGCCCTTTGGCGGCCGCAAGGCCTCTTCTTACGGGCCGCGTGAGCAAGGGCGCTATGCCGTGGAGTTCTACACGGTGATCAAGACCGCTTATACGTCCGTGTGACGGCGGCTGCCC
>JBAYOJ010000310.1:0-3379 GCA_041678385.1 Burkholderiaceae bacterium
CCCGGAACAGAGGTCGCGGTACTTCAGCTCGATGCCAGCACCACCGAAAATTCCCGTGGCATCCGTCTGGGCTTTCTTCCCCAGATCCGCGAGATCGAGGATGGCGAGGCCGAACGCATCTTCGCGGGTGAAGTCGATGCGGAAGCCGGCCTGAAACGCATGATGGAACGTGGCAACGAATTGCTCAGGCGCTTCGAAGCAAGCGTGAAATAGGCGCTTCAGGATCCTTCAGTCTAAAATCCACCGTGAACGGCCAGTCGCCGGCCGCTCACGGTCTTTTTTATTCCGGTCCGTCATGGAAAAGCGCGTCGTTTTCAATCACAAAACCTTGCCCTACCTGCTGGTCGCCCCACAATTGGCGATCACGGTCATTTTTTTCTTTCTTCCGGCGGGTCAGGCGCTGTGGCAGGCCTTTCATCTTGAAGACCCCTTCGGGCTGTCTTCAACCTTTGTAGGTCTGGATAATTTCCGTGATCTGTTCCGCGACTCCGAATACCTGAATTCCTTCAAGGTCACCGCCGTTTTTTCAGCGCTGGTCGCCGGGCTGGGTCTCAGTATTTCCCTGCTGCTGGCCGTTATGGCCAATCGTGTGGTGCATGGTTCGGGCTTTTACCGCAATCTGCTGATCTGGCCTTATGCCGTTGCAACAGCGGTGGCCGGGGTATTGTGGTTGTTCCTGTTCTCACCTTCAGTCGGCATCCTGGCAGTCTATATGATGGAACTGGGCATGGCCTGGAACCCGCGCCTGGTTCCGGATGACGCCATGGTTCTGGTCGTGCTGGCGGCGGTATGGAAGCAGATTTCCTACAATTTCATTTTTTTCCTGGCCGGGCTGCAGTCGATTCCGCGTTCTTTGTTAGAAGCCGCCGCCATCGACGGCGCCGGGCCATGGCGGCGTTTCCGCAGCATAGTCTTTCCCCTGCTTTCGCCCACCACTTTCTTCCTGCTGGTGGTGAACGTGGTCTATGCTTTCTTCGATACCTTTGCGATCATCGATATCATGACGCAGGGCGGCCCGGGCACTTCCACCTCCATACTGGTATACAAAGTATATACAACTGGGTTCAAGGGCCTGGATATCGGCTCTTCGGCCGCCCAGTCGGTAATCCTGATGTTGATCGTCATCGCGCTGACCATCGTGCAATTTCGCTACGTCGACCGCAAGGTCAACTACTGACGACGTAGGGAAATACTCACGGTTCTGGAAGGAAGAAATGGTAGAACGACGTCCCATCCTGGATGTTTTCTCACATCTGATCCTGCTGCTGGGGGTAGCGACTATCGCCTTTCCCCTGTATGTGGCTTTCATCGCGTCGACCCAGACCGCGCAGGAAGTGGCGCAGGCGCCCATGTCGCTGTTGCCGGGGCGGCATTTCCTGGAAAACTATACCGCCATACTCACTGGCAGCGGTCGCGTTCCCGATGTCACCCGAATGATGTGGGTCAGTACGGTCATGGCGCTGGTGATCGCAGTGGGCAAGATTGCCATTTCCATGCTGTCCGCCTTCGCTGTCGTATATTTCCGCTTCCGGCTGCGCATGTTTTTCTTCTGGATGATCTTCATCACGCTCATGCTGCCTGTTGAAGTTCGCATCACGCCGACCTACGAAGTGGTGGCGAATTTGGGAATGCTCGACAGCTACGCTGGGCTGACCTTGCCGCTGATTGCTTCCGCTACAGCAACTTTCCTGTTCCGGCAATTCTTCCTGACGATTCCCGACGAACTGGTTGAGGCGGCCCGTATCGATGGCGCGGGGCCGATGCGATTCTTCTGGGACATCCTGATGCCCTTGTCCAGGACCAGCATTGCAGCACTGTTCGTCATCCAGTTCATCTACGGCTGGAACCAATACCTTTGGCCGCTTATCATGACCACCAGCGAGGATATGTATCCCATCGTGGTGGGTATCAAACGCATGATTTCCGGCGGCGATGCCGTCACCGAATGGAATCTGGTCATGGCCACCGCCTTGCTGGCCATGCTGCCGCCCGCCATGGTGGTCCTGCTCATGCAGAAATGGTTCGTCAAAGGCCTGATAGATTCCGAAAAATGAAAGGTACGCCCACCGGCATTCACACACTATGGCAACGCTGAGCTTCAAAGAGGTCAAGAAGGTCTATCCTGGCAATGTCGCCGTGATCCACGGGTTCGACATGGACGTGGCGGATGGCGAGTTCATCGTCATCGTCGGGCCGTCAGGTTGCGGGAAATCCACTCTCATGCGCATGGTCGCCGGCCTGGAAACCATTACTGAGGGCGAGATACGGATCGGCGGGCGTGTGGTGAACCATCTCGAACCCGCCGAGCGTGATATCGCCATGGTCTTTCAGAACTACGCACTCTATCCCCATATGTCCGTGTTTGAAAACATGGCCTATGGCTTGAAGATACGCGGTCTTGCCAAGGCCGCCATTCGAGAGCGGGTGAACGCCGCTGCCGATATTCTTGAACTGGGCCAGTTGCTTGAACGTCGTCCCCGTCAGCTATCGGGTGGCCAGCGCCAGCGGGTGGCCATGGGCCGGGCCATTGTACGTGAACCCAAGGTCTTTCTCTTTGACGAGCCGCTGTCTAACCTGGACGCAAAGCTGCGCGTCCAGATGCGCCTGGAGATCCAGAAACTGCATCGGCGCCTGGGCACAACCAGCCTGTACGTCACCCATGACCAGGTCGAGGCAATGACATTGGCCCAGCGCATGATCGTTATGAATGCCGGCGTGGCCGAGCAGGTCGGCAGGCCATCAGACGTCTTCGATAAGCCGGCTTCGACCTTTGTGGCAAGCTTTATTGGTTCACCGCCCATGAACCTGATTCCAGTAAGGGTGGATACCCTGCGCCGGGTGCGGGATGACAAGGGCGCGGGGTTGAACCTGCCGGGGCGGCTAGTGCCGGCCGGCCTTGAAGACCGCGAATGTTATCTCGGCATGCGCCCGGAACACATGCGTTTGCATGCGCCGGGCATACCGCTTGAGATCGAGATGATTGAAATACTTGGGTCGGAACAGCTGATACACGGTCGTCATGGCGATACCGCCATCGTGGTGCGCTGCCCCGTGAGCGAGACCCGCAGGCACCCCTTACAACCGGGGGAAACCATAGAAGTTGGCGACGACGGCTTGCATCCGCTGCATTGGTTTGACCGGAAAACCGGCAAACGCATCGAAGCCGAATGACGGGGGCGGGCGCCCCCGTCTACCGCCCAGGGATCTTATAAAAAGGCTACAGGCTTACTTGTAGACTTCCTTGCTGCCGTCCTGTTTCCATGTGAAGACATCGAAGCGGAAGTTCTTCAGGTCGCCCTGTTCATCCCAGGAAAGCTCGCCGATTGGCGTACTGACGCTGTTGGCATGCAACCATTCCGCCACTTCGACCGGGTCGTCG
>JBAYOJ010000311.1:0-3374 GCA_041678385.1 Burkholderiaceae bacterium
GCCGTGTGATGCTTTAAACAGGACTGTGTCCTTGTCGGCCAGTTCATGAGAAAGCGTGGTCAATAATGGCGTGACGACCTTGTAGGTATGGCACGTATAATTTCTCTCGCGTAGGGGTGAGGCCAATCGGCTCATCATCGGACCCACGAGATAAATCATGTCGGGACGGCAGTTATCGATGTTGGTAAGCAGAGCGTCGTGATAGTGCTGAGTTAATGCTCCAAGTTCCAGCATGTCTCCCAGCACGACCACTTTTCGGCCGTCGGTGTTCAACATGGAAAAAGTTTCTAGCGCGGCCGCCATGGAATCAGGGTTTGCATTATAAGTTTCGTCAATAATACAGATGTTCTTATTTTCAATGATCAGTTGTTGCGTCAGACCACGGCCTTTTACAGGCGATGTTTTCAGTAGTCCTTCCCGCAGAGTATCGAGCCTGACGCCCAGTTCGCGAGCTACAGCTAAGCAAGACAGGCTGTTGACGGCATGATGGCGCCCTGGAATGCCTAATGTATATTGGAAGACCTCGTCAAATACCCTTGCTTCTACCCACAAGGCATTCAGGTCATATAAGATCAGTTGAATATCAGCCTCGGGATGCTCCCCATAGCTGATAAGTTTCAATCCCGCCAAAGCGGCCTGTTCGGCAATAAGACTGAAGTGCTCGATGTCGCGGCAGATGACGGCAATGGCGCCGGGCATCATTCCTTTGAATATTGCTGCCTTACGCAAGGCAACATCCCGTACGCCCATGTCAGCGTTAAGATGCACAGCACCAGCGCTGGTGATGACGGCGATATCCGGTTGTATCAGTCGTATGGGTTTGAACCGTGGTGCATTGATGGCGGAAGAGGATATCTCGAGTGCAACCAGTTGCGTCGTTTGCGGCACGCTCGCCATATTGACCATCATGCCAACTCGCGAATTGTAGTTATCGTAGGTTGAGAACACGTGCATCAGCGGGTTGAAGACTGAACGGAACAAGCCGACTGTAGATGTTTTTCCTGAGCTGCCGGTAATGGCCACCAACCTGCCTTCCAGTCTCTTTCTACTGGTGATGCCTAAATCAATAAGCGCCTGGATCGGGTCCTTCACCTGCAGCAATGGGAAATCAGCAGCCAAGCCTTGAGGCGGATGTTCCACAATGGCGCCGGCCAGGAGGTGTTGTAGCTGATGCAGGTAATTGTGGGTATTCCAGTTAACCCGGCTTCTTTCTTCCGGATTTGAGTACTGCTCATGACGCGTTAGTGTGGAAAAATCTGAAGCTACGTAAAGAACGGGTGAAGGCAATAACGGAATATGACTGGCACTCCGTACCACGGACCGCACAAACCAATCATTTGATGGTGGTATTAGCCACGTCCCACCGGTTGCGGCAACCACCTGTTGTGCAGTCCATGTGGTCTCGGTCCGCTGTTGCGGCAGGGTGTCGATCAGGGGCTGAGGGAGAGAGGCGACCTTGGTGGTCGAGGTTTTTCTACTGCTTAACGCCACTTCGACCTTGTGCGAAAGTGTGACAAAGTCGATGGGTTGTTCCAAACCTACGATGTTTATCTGTAGTTGCAATGAACCATTCGATAGTTCCTGCATTCGTGGCGGTCGCAGCCCATAAAAGTCCCGATAAATGATGCCCGGCTTCCAGCGTGACGTGGGCAGGTTCCAATCGCAGGGGTCGTGCTCCATGTCTCTACCCCACGGCGGCATGCGGTTGGGGGCGATGGGGTGTGCTTGTATATTCAGGCGCAAATCGTCCTGCACAGATTCGTTCGCTTGCCAGAAAGTCTCCACCCACAGCATTTCCCGCCGTTCGATCCGCCTGGGAGCCACACGGATGCCCAGCAGAGTGAGAGGCCCAAGTTGAATGGGCGGTATCCGTGCGTCATCCGGGATGTCCGCAGGTTGCCAGACCGGGTTTTGGCATCCATCGGCGGCATCGAGGGCTTCGAGGCGGTATTGGGTTAGGGGGGCGGGTGGTGCGTCAATGCGGGCGCGTGGTTCAGGCGCCAGGTGGATCTGACCTGCCGTAGGCGGGCGCACCGACATATAGGTGCCTAGGTCGGCACATTTTTTGGCGTAACGCTGGACGGCTGCAATGGCGTCGTCACCTACGAGCTGTTGGCTGAAACCGAAGCCTATGCCCACTGGTATGAACTCAACGCTTTCGACGCCGTTGTGGCTCAATTCAAGGCGAAAAACACCGCCGTCTCCCAGCGTACTTCGCACTGAATCAAATAAGAGGTTCCCTGCATCATGGATGATGGGCCGCCCTTGGTAGATCTCCACCCCCTGTAGAACGTGAGCTGAAGCGCCTAGCACCGCGTCTGCTCCCGCATCGATCAGCGCCTTGCCCACTGCTTTTTCCGCCGCCCTTGGCTCTGACGCGCCGTTGGAGCCCCAATGCACCGCAACAAGAACAATATGGGCAAATTTTTTTGCTGTCGTGATCGCTGGTCCGAGCTGGTCCAACCATTGCTGAGCCGGAGAAATAGGCAGGTGGGCGATCCCAGGGCGGACATCGGTTGCCGCAAACTGGGGCATGGTGGCGTCCAGCGAGAAGACGGCGACATTCAGGTTGCCGGCACGCCGGTAAGCGGGTTTCAGGGCGTCCTGGAAGGTATTGCCGCTGCCAGTATGGCCAATGCCGACTGCATCCAGCCAACGGCCTTGGTCCAGCAGGGCTTCGGCCCCGTAGTCGCCGCCGTGATTATTGGCGGTGGTCACGATGTCGATGTTGGCCGCAGCCAGCACTCGCAGCATTTCGGGGCGAGCGCGATAATAAAAGGGCCCACCCTCGCCCTTGGCCACACCCTGTTCCCCCAAGTGTGAGACCACGCATTCAAGATTGATGATGCTCAGATCGGCGTGCCTGAGCGCAGGGATATCAAGAACTTGATCCTCACCGAGCTCGGCCACGCGGTAATGCTGCCGACGCCCCAGGTTGACGTCGCCGCCCCAGACGGCATGCGGGCGGGGGGCCGGGGTTGGCAGCGCCGCAACCCTGGCTGCTGTGCCGGCTGTGGGCGCAGTGGCGGAAGCCCCGCTAATGATTTCCCTGGCCTGAATCGACTCTGCCGGTATTCCGGTGGATGTCGGTTTCTGTTGTTGCTGGTCCTGCAGCATCTTCCAATACGCCACATACCCGGATAGATAATGCTCGACGTCGTCGATACGTACCCGGAAGGTGTGATGGCGTATGAAGAAGCTGCCGACGATGGTGGACGGCTTCGCGAAATACATGGCGAATTCCGGCCAGAAGAATCCATTCAATAAATAGTGGGCGCGGTGGTGCAGTGCGCTGTAGAACTTGTCGACGTCCAGGCCCTGCAGCACATGCTGCATTTCGGGCATTTGGTCGAGGCGTTCCAGCATTTTGTGGA
>JBAYOJ010000312.1:0-3372 GCA_041678385.1 Burkholderiaceae bacterium
CTGACCTGATTATCGGTACCATCGTGGGCCTGATCGTCCTCAACGGCGCTCGGCGCATCCTGGCGCTCAAGGGGTGAGGCTGCACGGTACGCAGCTATCGATGCCTGGGACACTTGATCGAAGCAGCTCCCAGCTTACGGCGCACCTAGTCGAGTCCAGAAACATTCACTTTGCCACCCTGGCCAGCCGGCCGAATGAATTGACGCAGCTTGATTAAGCGGAGCAAGAAAGCATGAGCCACAGGGTTGATCCTGGATTCGGAGGCGAGAGAGCATTGGGTGATAAGTGCGCGCTACCCTCTAGCCTATACACGGGCGTGCGCTATAAGCCGCTTCTGACAGGGGGGATGGCTCTACTTGCTGGAGGCGCCATGCCGCTTGCCTTTGCCCCTGTGGGCTGGGCATGGCTTGCGGTGATCGCTCTGGCAACATTTTTTGTCCTGACCGCGCAGTCTTCAAGGCGTCAGGCGCTGTGGTCGGCCTACCTCTTTGGCCTTGGCTACTTCGGCGTGGGTGTCTCCTGGGTCTTTATCAGCATTAGCCAGTACGGCAATGGCCCCGTGGTGGCGGTGTTAGTCACGGCGGCCTTTGTCTCGCTGCTCGCCCTCTTTCCATGGGGCGTCGCGTACCTCGTGCGCTGCCTGCGCCCTGAGATGGATGCAATGGCACTCTGGCTAGGGCTACCTGCGGCATGGGTGCTGAGTGAATGGATGCGCACCTGGTTCTTGACCGGCTTTCCCTGGCTCTTCATTGGCTACAGCCAGACCGACACCACACTTGCCACTATCGCTCCCGTCTTTGGCGTGCTTGGCGTGAGTTTACTGGTGGCACTTCTCGCTGGCGGGCTTGCCTGGGTTGTCCAGGGGCCAAGCCTGCGCCGTGCTGCGGTAGTCGGTGCCGTGTTAGTCGCTACCCTCGCCGGCTTGCAACTGCTGGATCGTGAATGGACGCAGCCAGCCGCTGACCCGATCGATGTCGTCCTCTTGCAAGGAAACATCGCGCAAGACAAGAAATGGGACCCGAGATACCGGGACATCACACTTGAGCGCTATCAGGCGCTTACCGCGCAGCATCTCGGAGCCGATATCGTGATCTGGCCAGAAGCGGCAATCCCGATGTGGCATGACCAGGCCAAAGCATATCTTGCTGAGCTTGAGGCGTTAGCCGATCAGGCAGGCACATCGTTAATGATTGGCGTCCCGGTACGCGAGGCGGAGGGCCGTACCTACAACGCCGTGGTAAGCCTCTCCGATCCCTCAGGCTTCTACTACAAACGCCACCTGGTGCCCTTCGGTGAATATGTTCCGTTTCGGGATCTTTTGGGGTCGGCCCTCGACGTGCTCGGGGCGCCCATGTCCGACTTCACACCGGGACGGGAAGCGCACGTCCTGAATGCAGCAGGGGTGCCCGTAGGGGCACTCATCTGCTACGAGGCGGTCTTTGGTGCCGAAGTCACTGAGCTTCTGCCCGAAGCGCAGTTACTGGTGAATGTCAGCAACGATGCCTGGTTCGGCAGCTCGCTCGGCCCCCTCCAGCATTTCCAGATGGCACGCATGCGTGCCATCGAAACCGGACGTGACCTTCTTCGAGCCACGAACACCGGTATCACAGCAGCCATCAATCATGAGGGCAAAGTGCTCAAGCGTGCTCCGCAGTTCGAAGTGGCCACCCTCAGCGCCGAAGTGACACCGCGAACTGGCGCGCCCCCTTATGTGCGCTGGCGGGATTGGCCTGTCCTTGGCCTGACCGCACTCGGACTCGGCCTGCTCCTGCTCCGTCGAATTCGTCGGCATCATCGGTTGGGTACATGACGCTTGTTATTTAGCAGCGAGCAAATTCTAGATTGGGTCAGGAGGAAGGGGATATGTCTACTTATGGCAGTCGGCTCGCAGAGAAAGCCCACGAGCCGGGAAAGGCGATGCGCTGGCTGTGGCTCTCGCTCCTGTTACTGTTTGTCGATCAGGCGAGCAAGTACCTTGCCAGCACCATGCTAGCGCATGGTGAAAGCGTGCCTGCCGCACCCTTCTTCAATTGGGTCCACCGCCACAATACGGGGGCGGCCTTCAGCTTTCTCGCGGATGTCGGCGGTTGGCAGCAGCCGCTTTTCATCGGACTGGCCCTGGTTATCTCGATATTACTGGTGTACTGGCTTTGGCGTTCACCACGCGTACTGAGTTATCGGCTCGCCCTCAGTGCGATCCTCGGCGGCGCGTTGGGCAATGTCGCAGATCGCTTGCGGTTAGGCTACGTAGAGGATTTTCTCGATTTTCACTATGCCCAGTGGCACTGGCCATCGTTCAACCTAGCGGACGTATGGATCTTCCTCGGTGTCGCCCTCTTTATTTGGGCGGAAATACGACATCAACCAGGCAGCCGCCGCCGCTGAATCGCCTAGCGTCTTCGCTATCGCATGCTTGACTTCCGGAATAGGCGCGTCCTGGGCCTTGATAAGGCGGCACGCCTTCATGAGCCAGCTGTACGTTCCTGATGCACGACTGCTGCCAAGGGCTCTGCTGCATCCTAACCAATCTGGAAGAGCGCACCCTGCTGGACCTGCTACCCGGTCGTCAGCAAGAGAGGGTGACAAGACGCCTCATGAGCATGGCCAACCGCCACCAGGTCGAGATCGTCAGCATGGACATGTGGAAGCCCTACCGCCGCGCCTTCCAGACGGTGCTGCCACAGGCCCGTATCGTGGTCGATAAGTTCCACGTCGTGCGCATGGCCAACGAGGCCTTAGAGAAGATCCGCAAAGGCCTAAGGAAGGAGTTGAAGCCCAATCAGCGCCGGACCCTCAAAGGTGACCGGAAAATCCTGCTGAAGCGCGCTCACGACGTTTCAGACCGCGAACGGCTCATCATGGAGACCTGGACAGGAGCATTCCCCCCAGCTCTTGGCGGCTTACGAGCACAAGGAGCGCTTCTACCATATCTGGGACTGTACCAATCGGCGTGGTGCCGAACAGGCTCTCGCCACCTGGATTGACAACATCCCTCAGGGGCAGAAGGAGGTTTGGAAGGATCTCGTCAGCGCCGTCAGTGGCTGGCGTGAAGAGATGCTGACCTACTTTGAGACCGACATCCCGATCACCAACGCTTTCACGTAGTCGATAAACCGCCTAGCCAAGGACAAAAACCGTGATGGCCGGGGCTATTCGTTCGAGGTAATGCGAGCCCGGATGCTCTATACCACCAAGCACAAGAAGAAGGCGCCACAAGTCAAGGAATCCCCGTTTCTGGGCAGAGCCACCATGACCTACAACATGGGACTCCCCGAGCCTGAGAAGAACTTCGGTGTCGATCTATCAACCTTCTGGAAGGACTAAGGGTTGGATGGGGCTGGAAGGCCCATCAACCACTTAATCCGGATACCC